>NZ_BAABJZ010000096.1:0-84733 GCF_039543565.1 Ferrimonas pelagia
CTATGACCACATTGTCGACCAGGTTGCAGATGCTTGGAACAGCTTTCGAAAAGATGCAGAACAAGTGCGGCATCTTTGCAGCAGGGAATGGGCCAGACTGACCAAATAGATAATGGAATTGGTATGACACGCACCATGACGTACTTGTGCCTTGCCGGCGTACTCGGCGCTGATCGCGTTGAGTGTGATATTGCCGTCTGGGCGCTGTAGTGCATCCGGGAGGTGCTTGATGGTCAGATCCGATACATTGACCGGCGCGCTGCCGTTGCGCGGCGTCAGGGTCAATGTTTGCGCACCGCCTTGCGTCACTACCAACTCACCCACAGTGAAGGGTTTGAGGTACTTGTAGCGCATGTTGGTTTCGCCTGTGGCGGGCAGCCACAGCTCGCTCTGGTATTCGCCCAGCTCTAAGTTCAGGAACGCATCGTCGTTGTTGCCATAGAGCATCTCGATGGCGTAGCGGCCCGGCTCACTAAAGTCGACGTTCCAGCTCAGTGAGGTCTCTTGCCCCTGCCAGTCCATCACACTGTTGTGCCAGGGCTCGTACTTGGCGCCTTGACGCTGAGCATCCAGCGCGCGCAAGACCATGCCATCGGCGGTCATCACCCCGCCCACCTCGAAGATCTCCAGCTCGCCGGTTACTTCCAGAACCACGGTGCTGCTGTGGGGATCCGGCGCTTCGCCGCCCACAGCGATGGTGACGCCTTTGTCATCGCGGTTGACGCTCAGCGCGCTGCGCTTGTCGTCCGCCAACAGGTAGGCGCTGAGCTTGTCGTTGCCCACACCCAATACGCGCAGTTCGCCATCGGATGGCCAGTCGTAGACGTGCAGGTACAAGGTGGTGCCCTTGTCGTGTTGACGCTGGGTCACCGCACCGTTAAACGCCTGCTGGAACTCGAATGGCGTGGCATTCGTACCATGAATGGCTTCGCCGTTCACATCCATCCACTGACCGATCTCCTGCAATCGGTCGATCGACGCTTGTGGGAAGGTGCCGTCCGGCTTAGGTCCGATATTGAGCAGGTAGTTACCGCCCTTGGCGACCACACCGGTCAGGTTGTGGATCAAAGTCGTGGTGCTCTTCCAATCGTGATCCGACACCCGGTAACCCCAGGTGTGGTTCATGGTCATGCAGCTTTCCCAATGGCTGTCGAGCTGAGGTACCGCGGGAATGGACTGTTCATGGGTATCAAAATCGCCGTAGTCCAGGGTGTTGAAGCGACTGGTCAGGCGGCCATTGGAGACGATGTGCGGCTGGTTCCCCCAGAGGATATCGGCCAGCATCTGGCCTTGGCGATCGGTAATGTTGGCGGCCATGTCCCACCAGAAGATATCCAGATCGCCGTAGCGGGTGGTCAGCTCTTCCACCTGAGGACGGGCTATCTCGGCATGGTACTGCTCCACGCGCTCAGGCCACAGAGATTCATCCATGTTCAGATAGGGGCTGAAGCTCTTGTCCCAGTTCGCGCCACCGGCATCACCATGGTTGCCCCAGTCCATTGACTGGGAGTAGTACAAGCCAAAACGCAGGCCCGCGTCGGTCGCCGCGTCTTTCAGCGGCCCCAGCAGGTCTTTGCCCCATGGGGTGTCTTTGACACCCCACTCGGAGGTCGGGGTGTCCCACAGTGCCCAGCCATCGTGGTGCTTGGCGGTGATCACCATGTAGGTCATGCCCGCCTGCTCGGCCATCTCGGCCCAGGCCTTGGGATCGTAATTGACCGGGTTGAACTGGTTGCCCATCTCGATGTATTCGTTGGCGGGGATCTTAGCATTATTCCAGATCCACTCGGCGTAGCGCTGGGTATCATTGCCCTGATACTGGCCCTCCCACATGGCGTACACGCCCCAGTGGATGAACATGCCGAATTTGGCATCGCGGAACCACTCGGTCCGCTGAGCGCGGGTGGCATTGAGATCGACACCACCGGCCATCAAGACATCTTGCGACACAGCGTCCGGGGCCCCATGTGTAGGGGCAGCCAGTGTGGGCAGCGAAAAGCTGGCCAGGAGACAGCCTGTTAATAACGACAGGCGAGGAAAGGGAACGGCGTTTGACACGAATAACTCCATTGTTCTTTGTTCTATTTTTGTTTTGCCATGACAGCGGCTTCGCGCCAACCATAGCAACAGAGTGGCCCTCGCCACCGTGACCTAAATAGCCAGCATCCCTCAATTTACTAATTTTTACAAAGGGTTACACGTAGATATCCAGGTGCCGGGGACGGACTCAAAAGCTTCCGCCAGCACGAACTGATGAGTCGATCGCATGGGCTTACAGCGCATTGAACCGTTGAGGAATGGCACGGATCCGGTTGCATCGCGGTGGGGATCGTGCTGCCGGCCCGTAGGCGACACGCGACACTGGCTGTGTTTCAGACGACGGTTGAAACTACCCGTCACATTGCTCTAAGACCACAAGCGGAGAACGAGCTCCAATGGTTTCGCAACCGGCTTGCTTCAGTACCCGCAGGACGTCGCGTCGCGGTTTCCTATCCAGCAACAAACGAACTTGGGCCCAGGCCAAGAGCCAATGGATGGCTATGGTGGGGCATAACGCCAGCGTCGGGAACGCGTCAAGTCGTGGCATCAGCCAGAGCCAGCCCAAGGGGAGAATAAACAAATGCGATCAGAGTGACGCGGGCAAGCGTTTTGCCTTGCCTTTGGGCGCGTAGCGCGCCGATGCGCCGGAGCCCACTGGGGTTCCAATCGCCCGATGTCATGGGTAAAGTTTCGAATGCTGTGTTTTTATCATCAAAACAGCGTCTAACGGAAGCGAGACGGTCTGATGGGATCGTAGGCAATGGATAAGTAAGGATGTCGTAGCATGGAATTGCTCAATGAAACAAAGCTTAAGCAACTGCTGGATAGGCAGGAGATCGTCGCCTTGGTCAACGATTACTGTAATGCCGCCGATCGGCATGACCAAGAGAAGATGCGAAGCCTGTATCACCCAGATGCGCTGGACGATCATGGCTCCTTCTTCTCGGGATTGGCGATGGAGTTCATCGACATGCTGCCGCAGATCCAAGCGCCCATGGCGATCTTGCATCACAACGTCACCACGGTGAACATCAAGTTGGATGGCGACCGTGCCGAGGGCGAGATCTATATCCTGGCGTTTCACCAGATCAACACCGATGAGGGTCCGATGGATCTGTTGATCGGTGGGCGTTACTTCGACAAATACAGCAAACGGGAGGGTCTCTGGAAGTTTTCGCACCGGGCCGTCGTGGCGGATTGGGCCAACCTGCACCCCAGATCGATCGTCAACTTGGATAACCCGATCATCAAAGGCTCGCTGATCGGCAAACCCGGCACCGCCGATCCCTCCTATGAGTTCTTCTCCCTGTTGAAACGAGGCGAGCGTTCTTGGGGCGATGTCATTGAGTGATCCCTTATTCCCGGCGCCGCAGGCTCATACTCCAAGTTGAGCCCGCGGCAAGGTTAGGCCTGCGACCGCAGGAGCGTCTTTACCGCTCGTGCTTCTCCGTGCCGGGTTGACCATCACCGCATCATAGCGGAATGTCTTTCTTCAAGGTTTCCTGCAGATCCTCGCCACACTGACATTGGGCTTCAAGCTCGTCTAACTTGTCCGAGAGTTGGTCGATGGAGCCTACCGACATCGACGCTTGCTCCGTCGCCATTGGGTAGAGTTCATACTGACCGGAATGAGGCTGCGGGGTGCGCAGGCCATAGCCCAATAACGCCGCACGCTTTGCCAATAAATTAAATCGTAATCCCATCTGCTCGCTCCTGTGCGCTTTGCCCTTGCTTTAAGTGTAACCTGATAGCGGCCAAGGTAACGACATTGTTTCTGGTGGGTTGTTACGCTGCAGCGGGATGGGCAAAACATAGTTAATGCGCACCACTCAGAGGCTATGCTCTAATGGGGTCGCTAAATTCGGATACTGAGGGGCGCCATGCTAAATATCGATGAACCCGTTAGCGCAACACGGCGATGGGCGTTATGGGATCTCGCATTCCGGCCATTTTTCCTGTTTGCCGCACTGTATTCGTGTTTGGCGCTGACGCTTTGGATCACCCATTGGTACCAAGCGGCTCTTCCTATTCCTCAACTGTATTCCCAAGGGTTCTATCGCACCGTGGCCCCGTTATGGTGGCACCCTCATGAGATGCTGTTCGGCTACGCCATGGCGATAGTGGTTGGCTTTCTCTTAACGGCAGCGAAGACGTGGACGCAGCAGCCGACCTATCGTCATAGTGCGTTGATCGTCGTTTTTCTGCTGTGGGCCAGTGTCCGTGTCTTGCTGTTATCGCCGATCAATTTGCCGCTTTGGCTTCCCGCCTTGCTAGAAAGTGCCTTCTTATTGGCCTGCGGCGTGCGTCTTTGGCTGATGGTCTGGCGCGTGCGTCAGTATCGCAATATGGTGTTTCCCCTGCTGTTATTTGGCGCGCTGCTGATCAATCTGTTGAGCTATTACGCGTTGCTTGAGCAAAACTTTTCGTTGGCCAATCATGTGTGGCAAACGATGATCTGGTGGATGGTATTGATGATCACCTTGATCGGCGGACGGGTGATCCCCTTCTTCACCGCGGTACGGCTCAAGCTAACAAAGCCTGAGCCCATCCCGGCTCTCGAGTGGTCAGTTTGGCTCTTTACTGGGGCCATCGCACTGTTCGCTGCCCTTCCGTGGTTCGGGGAAATTGAGGTGATATATCGACAAATGCCCGCGTTCATGTTACTAACGGCTGCGATCCACCTTTACCGCATGTCCCGTTGGAACGGGTGGAAGGCTTACCGAGAGCCGCTGCTTTGGTCTCTGCATCTGAGTTATCTCGTCATCCCCTTTGCCTTGATCGCCATGGCGTATTGGCATGGCGATCCCTACGCCCAACGTCAACTGCTTCACCTACTGGCCGTCGGCTCGATCGGTGGCATGACGCTGGCGATGATCGCACGAGTCTCACTGGGTCATACTGGACGGGATCTCTATGCCGGTCCCTCCATGGCACTGCCATTTGCACTGGTATTATTGGCGGCACTAAGCCGAGGAGTGTTGCCGCTCCTTTGGCCCGAGCGGACGTTTGTTTGGCATTGGCTGGCTGTGATCGGTTGGGTATTGGCATTTGGCTATTTTGTCCTGCGTTATACTCAAATATTGCTCCGCCCCAGACCGGATGGCCGCCCTGGTTGATCCTTATATGGATAATACCTTATGTTAAATGGCGCGTACTTTTCATGTGGCAGCCTGATAACCCTGCTGATTTTGTCGGGTTGCTACGAACCTCAACCGTTTGTCGACAACGCCTCTCAGGCGGAGTCCTATCCGCAGCAATTTCAGGATTGGCAAGCAACGGGGCTCAACTCACAACGTGATGATCTGTTAGCACAGCGCCCCGCCCTGGTGATCCTCTGGGCCGGATCGGCTTATGCCAAAGAGTTTCACAGCCCAAGGGGGCATCGATTTGCACCCGCGGATGTCAGCCACACATTGCGCACTGCCCAGCCACGCTCTTCGACCCCCGAACCTGACGCCGCGGCTCTATCCGCCAGCTGTTGGACCTGCAAGAGTCCAGACTCGGCGCGGATGATCGAGCAGCAAGGTCAATCGACGTTTTCGGCCAGCAGCTTTTACGCCGTGGGGCCTCAGATCGAAAATTCGATCGGCTGCAGCGATTGTCATGATCCACAAACACAGGCTCTGCGCCTCGCCCGACCTCAAGCCCGAGACGCCATGGCGTATGCGCAGCAGACGTATTCGCAACAAAGCCGCGCCATGCAAGCGGCTCAAACCTGCGGCCAGTGCCATGTCACCTACTACTTTCAACGAGATAATCACAATAAGGTGGTGTTTCCTTGGATGTTCGGCTCAACCGCTGCGAAGATCCTGAAATACTACGATGAGCGCCGCTTTGTTGAATGGATCCACCCGATCTCACACGCTCCGATGTTAAAAGCCCGACATCCCGAATACGAGACCTGGAGCCGCAGCCAACATGCCGATGTCGGTGTGACCTGCATCGACTGCCATATGCCGATGAAAACCACGGCGTCCGGGGAAAAAGTGCATGAGCATCGTATTTTGGCAGAAGAGACGGAGCTAGCCGAAGCGTGTGCACAATGCCACCGGGAGCCTCAAGCGGTGTGGCGAGTCATCCAATTGGCGAAGCAAGAACTTGAGCAGGCAAGAGATGAGGTCGAATCGCTGCTTGTGTACGCCCATTATGAAGCCGGCGCAGCGAGAGAGGCGGGGGCGACGTTTGAGGAACTGGCGCCGGTCCTCGTCGCGATCCGCCATAGCCAATGGTACTGGGATTTTGCCGTGGCTTCTCATGGGGTGTATGCCCACAATCCGCAGGAAGCTCGGCAGCTGTTGAATGAGGCTACGCAGATCGTCCTCGGTGCCAGAGCCGAACTTGCGAGCCTACTGAGTGCCCGCGGTGTAAGTGCCGTTCCCTACCCTGATCTTTCCAGTAAAGCCGCTGCGCAGGCGGCGATCGACTTGGACGTGCCTAAATTAATACAGTCGAAAAAGGACTACCTCCTTAATGAGGTCGATAGCAATTGGCCCGCCGTCAACCGACTTGGATACTAAGCGAATTCGATCGAATACATTCCAAAGGTAGCTCACTTCGGTGCCAATACCGGTCATTGGACGTCCCCAAGACCAGATGGATCGACTAGGTGTTGGTCTGCATGGTACTTAAATTCACTCTGACCCTATTGCTATCCATCCACTACAGCTACTGATCCTCGTCTATTACCGATACCCTGCAGGTCGAGGGCATTTTGACGCTTGGTAATTGGGACGGCAAGCTCTCGGGCCCGTGACCGGGGAACGAGCCGTGAAAGCTAGCATCACCACGATCCCGCTGTTCTGTTTGCTTCCTTGAACTAGCTAGACATAAAGTGTTCTGAAAAGTGGCTGCGTAACAATCAAGTGCAAAATCGTGAGGACGGTCACGCCAACTTTTCGATATACCCTTACAATCGACCCACCAAAAGGAATTGAGAATCACTCCCATGCATGAGCATTCATTAGCGCGCTGGCAGCACCAGCACAATTTCGCCGAGCAACAAAAACAGAAGAGGCATGAACGCCGGACGCTATACGTCGTCGTGCTCACGGCGACAATGATGGTCATTGAGATCGTCACCGGCTATGTTACCGGCTCCATGGCGTTGTTGGCAGACGGTTGGCACATGGGGACCCATGTCGCGGCATTTGGATTAACACTGTTTGCCTACAGGTTCGCTACAAAAGCGGCCAACAACCCGCTGTACAGCTTCGGCTCCGGCAAGGTCAATATCCTAGCCGGTTTCACCAGTGCCGTGGTCTTGATCATGGTGGCTGTATTGATGGCTATTGAATCCGCTTGGCGCTTGGTAGCGCCGGTGGCGATCGACTACGACAATGCCCTGTTGGTTGGGGTGGTCGGACTGGTGGTAAACTTGGTTTGCGCGGTGTTGCTGCATCAAGGCGATGATCACCACCATCACCACGGCCATGAAAATCAGGGCCACGACCATAACCACAGTCATGAAAACCACAGTCATGATCACAACCTGTACGCCGCCTACCTGCATGTCATCGCCGATGCGCTCACGTCGGTCACTGCCATCATTGCCTTACTGGGTGCCCGCCACTTTGATTTACCCGGGCTTGATCCCATCATGGGGATCGCTGGTGCTGTGATCATCACGCGTTGGGGTTGGGGACTGATCAAACAGACCTATCCCACGCTACTGGATCGTTGCCCGGACGTTGGATTAACTGAAGAGTTGAAGGACCGGATCGAACAGGACAGCGATAACAAAGTGGTCGATCTGCATGTGTGGCAGATCTCGGGACACCATTGTGCCGCGATCATCAGTTTGGTCACCCATGAGCCCAAGGATCCGTCCCACTACAAGTCACGCCTTGCAGATCTACCCAAGTTGGCCCACATCTCGGTTGAAGTACACCATTGCAGCCAGGGCTGATCAAGTCTTGTTGACAGCGAGCACAGTAAGGCGCTTTTGATGTCAGTGGGACCAACGGGCAATTGGTTCAAGTATGATTCTATTACTCGTCTACAGAGCATAGCCGGCGGCCAGAATAATATGGATTACTACACTAACCGTTTAAAGCGAGTTAACTAAGTACGCTAGTCGCTCATCTCTATCTGATCGTATCCTTGAGCATATCTAAATGAGAACACCACGGCTTGAGAAAATGGCAGTGGCCGAATAACTCATTCGGTTATGTTGGAACAGCAATCGCCATTGGCATCGGTGACACGATTGGGTTGTGACGGAAACTGAAACAGAAAGCGATGCTGACTCAGCACCGCTTTCTAATTGTTTACGAACCGAGATTAAGGACGGCCAACCGGAGGGTGGATCTGGACATTGCCGCCATCCATCTCACCGGTGCACTCTGCTACCGTATTACCAGCAGCATCGGAGATCACCATGTTGATCTGATCCGCCATATTGTCTTTCTTCCCTTGTGGCTCTCCGGAGTCGAGCAGATAGCCGGCACAGGTATAACCGCTTTCATTGTTGAAGCGGCCAGTACATTCAAACACCAAGGTATCGATCTCAAATCCCTTCTTACCGCCGGGCTGTTTTGGTCCAGTGCTGTCCATGTCTAAACATTCGACCACTTCGATGTCGTTGGTGTGGAATTTGTCACCGTCGTTGTCGCCACTGTGGAAGTTGACTTCAAATGCCCCGCTGGGTGGTGGCCCGACGTTACCGCCAAAGGTACACTGTTTCGGACCAGAGACGACGCCGGAATTAAAGAAGCCACCGGTTGTCACCCAACAAGGACGCTCCGGCTCTTCGTCAAAGGTGATCCCGGTAACTGCGCCGGACCCGTTCATCACGATGCGCATAAGGGTTACGCCCTCAATGCCGATATCCGCAATGGTGTTAAAGCCATTATCGCCAACGGCATTGAGTGAGATCATCTTACCGACCTTCGGTAAGCGCGGGCCGTACAGTTCGATGCGGGCACCGCTCTCCCCTTCCTCTTCCTCGATATCCAGATAGCTGACAGAGTTGATCGTCACGCTCTTGCTTCTGGCTAGGCCGCTGAAGTCGAACTCAAAAAATTGACCTTGCAGATCCGCATCGTTTGGATCGGCGACATCTGCATCATCGGCATCAATTAGACCATTGGTATTGGTGTCTTTGAGTCCACTGGACTCATTTATAATCAGTACGTTGTAGAGAGACTGATTGTTTTCATACTGGGAATTTAACTCACCACCGACAACGTCGCCCATATCATCGTCAACACCAAAGCCACCAAACGCTTCATTGGGCGTCCCTAAGTCGTCATCGCCGCCAGTTGGGTTGGCACTGTCGAAGATCACCGCAGCATTGTCGTTTGTCGATAGCTTTGGATTGAAACCGTAGACGGTGATCTCGCCGCCCCTTGTGCCACTGACACCACTTCCTTCCGTCAATTTGTTTACGATATCGCCTTTATTCAGCCCTTCAAAGTTGATCTCTGCTGCATTGAGCGAGGCGGCGATCATGGCACTACTGAGCAATGACATGACCGGCATACTTCTCGATGTCATCATATTTTCCACCTGAATGATTAAGGGATAGAAACGCTTGAAATTGGAGCCCTAAAAGTTTAGTGGCTGCATTCAGTTCCCCAAAGATATTCGACATAAAGTCCGGCGCTTTAGTCATTGTTTTTATTGGACAAATTAAGTTACAGCAATTTATGGCCAGTTAAATCGATAAAAATCAGTTCATTGAAGTTAGATGATTTACGACCTTCAATATTCCAATCTATTCTTTATCGAGTCGACTTTTGCACGCCGTCAACCCGAGCGCTCAATGAGAACGAGGTTAAAACAGCCCAAAGCGTCATGCGGTTTTCACTCTGCTCTTTCTGGTGCCAACACGCGCGCCGGTTACCACATGTGGTAACCGGCGCGCATCTGCTCGGAAACGTACAGTGTTTCACCCGTTGCTGCCTAAGTCTTGCGCGGCGGACGCGTGATCGCGCACTTAGTTCTCTGTCTAGCTGCTTTTCGTATTACCACATGTGATAATGGGCTATCTGTTTGATTACTTGTGCGATTTATCCATGCCAAAGGCCCTCCCATTAGACTGCCAATTTATCGAATTTCTGCTGTCCCGATCGGACCCGTTCCTGATCCGCTATGCCAGCTTGACCCACGCTCAGAATTGGCGAACACGCGTCCGCAAGCAACATCTGCCTCATTGGCAGGAGTTAGAGTTTCATGATCCGGATGCGCTGGAAGCTCAGATCAACGAGTTTGTGGTGCTCACCTTTGGTTCGGGTCGGTTGCCCATGCTCAGGCGGCGCTATGCTACCGAGCGACACCGGCAAAGCAAATCCACTCAGGCGATTGAGCTGGACTCGGATCTGATCCAACGATTGCAGCAACTGAAAACCGAACAGCAGCATCGCAACCTGTCCGACACGGTTCGTTGGTTGACGGAGCAGTTGGATCGAGGCGAGTAAGGGACAAAGTGAGATCAGCGGGAATGGGAAAGGGGATATGAGCAATGCCCTACCGCTTCGGGTTCACTGTCGAAATTAACAACCAAATCTGCATTATGTAAAATGCGCCCTCATGTGGGGGAGTCAGGGTCATGGCGCGCGTTCACGCTTCGAGCTTTACACAAACGATGGCCGCGCAAGGCGCCTGACTGATCGGTTCGGGCCAAGGGCTGCAGCTCGAAATCGACCTTAGCCCGAATGGCGCATTCGTGTTCGCCCTCGGCCACCTTGTCTTACTTTCATTCGGCACGCACCGCACCGCTGGAACGGCAGCCTTCGATATCGTAATTCAAGCCAGTCACTAACCGGTCGATAAGGCCCCCTTGTCTCTAACGCTCCATCAGCTCGATCGTTCGCGATCCTTTTAGATCAACTAATTGCCGTTAGTTGATCTAATGCTGCCGTTCCTCTATTATGCTTAAACTTATGTTTATATGAGCTTTTTAGTGTGGATCTTGTACTGCCGAATTTGCCTGAGCTGATGAATGATCGGCAACTGCCTCAGTTTACCGCTCAGGTTGATCAGTCGGATCTTGATCGTCTGGCTGAGTTTCATCGGGCCCGCCTCGCGGAGAAATCCTGGTTAGCACGCCAGTCCGATCTCCGTCAGTACCTGATCTGGAGTCACTATCAAGGGGTCGAACCGAATCATCCGACCTCCGCCGATCTGTGCTTATGGCTCAGTCATATGGCAACACCGGGCCGGATGAACCGGCTGAAATATTGTCCACAACGGCATGAGTCAACCTTATACGCTGGCGAAGCGCTGGCCATACGCTCCATCCGGCGACGACATTCGAGTGTAAAGTGGTACCTGCAGCAAGTTGGCCCAAACAGCAGCAATCCCGCCGCGGACGATCTGGTGCTGCAGCAGCTCGCGGGCATTGTTCGGATCCTGCCGAGCAAACCCAAACGCGCACCGGGTCTGACCCCCGTAGAGCTGAGCAAGGTGCTGAACGCTATCTCCGGAGATGACTTCATCGGATTGCGTGACAAGCTCTTACTTTCTCTCGGTTTTGCCGGTGCTTTGCGGGTGAGTGATCTTGCCGCATTGCGGATCGAAGATATCCGGATCCAGCCGCAAGGATTGGTATTGGGATTTGAGCAGCGAAAACGTAAGGCTCAGTTTAATCAGATCGCGATCCTGGCCGGCTCAGATCCGAGCCGCTGTCCCAAGATCCTATGCCAACAATACTTAGCACTTCGGGGATGGTTTAGCGGCCCTCTGTTTCGTCGCGCCAATCGTAATGGCGAACCAACCGACAAAGCCCTGCATCCAACTTCTGTTGCCCGCATCATCACCAAACGCGGCGCTGGCAACGTGTCATTACACAGTCCGTTAAGTGGTCACAGCCTACGACGTGGCTTTATTGATTCAGCATTATCAACTGGTGCCCCCATCAGTGAAGTCATGAAGATCTCGGGTCATCAGGATCCCAAAACCCTCATGCTCTATTTGGATGAGATAGGCCAATTTAATCAGCATCCGGCCCAAGGCCTTTATTAATACCCGAGCACTCCGCTACTCTCGCAAATGCGTTAGCCCAGCCCTACTCCGAGTCCGCTCGCATAATCAAGCAGCCTTTGGTTATGGGCCAGAGCAGCGCGCCACTCCGAGCTGATCCGCGCTAGAGCAGCTTAGCGCACAGCGCCCGACGAACTTGGCACGTGCCAAACGCCACGCTGCGCCGAGACCCGCTCTCGTCGTCGACTCAGCACTATGGGATCAGATCTGAACTGATCACCGCCCCATTACTGCTGAACGAGTTGGACTGGTCTGCCATCGGGGATAGACAAGTCATCCATCTCGAGATCGACGTGAAAACGGTACGGGGCCTGCGCATGGGCCTGACGCTGCACGCTGAACCGGCGGATCTTACGGTGCAGTTCTTTGCCACGGCTCAACACCGGCTCATCGCACAACAGCCGATCGCCGCAAGCTCAACCCACTTCTCTCGATTGTTAACCGGCAGTTCAATCACCGCCGAGCTGAGCCTGCCATCAGAGCACAGGATCCCCGACGATCTTCAACTGACATCACTGAGTTTGATCGACACACTGACGCCCATGTCGACCACAACCAATCGCGACAGCAGCGAACTGCTCAACGCCAGCTGTTACGCACCGTCGCTGAACAACGCGATCAACTCCACGGTGATGCTGCTGATCCCAAATGGCTACCTATGCAGCGGTAACCTACTGGCACCCACCGACCAGGCCGATCCGGATAAGCTCTATCTCTATACCGCCGCACACTGCATCTCCGATAGGGCGACGGCACGACATACCCAAGTCATACTGGATTTTTCTGTCCCCTGCGATCAAGAACATCGTCTGGACTACGCCACCTACCTTGGCCAGCTCGGCACGGAACCGCTTCATTCATTAAGCGAGGGCGAACTTGTTGTCACGGGATAGCCCAACTTCCAGCCTCGAGAGGACGGTTCGCTCTATTCGGACGAATCTGATAATAACTTCGCATTGCTTGCCTTTGACAAAGCAGCCCTGCCCGCCGGTGCTGAAGTTCGGCTCTTAGGCTGGTCGGGGGGCCACAGCGATCACATCGGCTTGATCGCGAACAACGTCTCTCATCCACTGGGGTACGCCAAGTCATATAGTGAATTTCTGATCGAAGGCAGTTTAGCGGGCACTCAAACGCTGTTGGCTCGCCCCCTATTGGGCCACACTCAGGCTGGATCCAGCGGTTCGGCGTTGATCAGTGCAAAAGAGCAAGCGTTAGGGGTGCTGTCAGCCGGGCAATTGGAGCCGCCCTATCTTTCCACCTTCTCAAGCTTAGAACGCGCCTATCACCTAGGTTTTTGTGAGCCTTTGACTGGTGATCCCACTTGCAGCGATGCGGTGCCTCAGGCAAGGATGTTTCCTCGCCTGAGGCACCGCAGAGCACAAGGTCAAGCGCTGGCGGCTTAACCCTGTTCGGCCTGTTGCTCGTGCTGATCAGTGTAAGTGAGCGGTGGCGAAGAGTGAATGTTGGTGCGGTTCGTTCCGGCCTGGCATAGGTTGCCAGGTACCCCTTTAGTGGTATGTAGGCAACCTCTTTCTCTGTTGCTAGTAGCTCTCAATGATCTCTACTGCCGGTATGCTCAGTCTCAACTTCACAAACACCACTTCGCCTATACACGTCTGACATCAATGGAACGCTCACACATCTCACATAACCTTTGCTCGTCAAGGATCGAGTTGCACCTCAAGGGCATTCACTATGACGTTGAGGTGCTATGGACTCGGCTATTGCCGGGCAATGTGGACGCCGATCATATCCTAATCAATAGCACGCTGTATATACATACAGGGCGATCAATTTCCTAGCCAAAACCCGCCATAAAGCCCTGTGCTAACTTAAGGGTGTGATATATTCTCTCTTTTCGCGTTTTCGGAGTCCTATCCTTGCACCCTTTGCGTCTTGAGCCGCACCGCCTAATTCCTCGCTTTGAGTTCTCCCCCACCCTAGCTGAGCAGCCCGACACCAGCCCCTGGTTGTTGGGACAGGAGCGCTGTTGCAATGCCTGGCAACTGTTTACCCGTTGCCAAGGCCAACACTTGTTTGTCTCCTCTTTTGCCGGTTTCGATCCTGAGGCCATGCTTGAGAGCCTTTATCGGTCGGCCCCCCTCGTCGCTACGCCGGGCCTGCTCATTGCAGAGGAAACCGAGAGCGGCCAGGTGCTCAAGAAGATCTCCGCGGATGAATGGCAAGGCGAAACCGCAAAACAGACTCTGCTGACGCCTTTGGAGGGGATCCGATTTGTTGACCAACCCCTCTCGCGCAAGACCTTACTTGGTACGATAGACAAGCAAGGTCATTACCATGCAGGCTTGCTGGCCAGCTGTGAAGTTCTGGTGATCCCGGCAGAAGGCTTACTGAATAAACCGTCCCGCTGGTCATTGATCAAAGAAGCGGTAAAACGCGGCTATCTGGCGTTCAGTGGCAGCCCGGTACGTATTCCCCTGACCTGTAAGCTGGTCGTGCTGGGCGACGCCATGGCGTATGACACACTTAATGCCTTCGATCCTGAGTTTGCTGATCTTGTCAGTCTGCTGGCTGAGGCCCAATCCGAATGGTTCGTTGATAAGCCCGAAGATACGACCCAGTGGGCTGCCGCGGCAGATCAGATCAGCACGCTCTATAGTGGCCGTGCGCTCACGACCGATGGACTTGCCCGCTTGGCCCGCTACGCAAGCCGCCTGTGTGAACATCAGGGACGTTTGACCCTCGCGTGGCACCAATTAGGCCAGTTGTTGGCACAATGCCAGGACGGTTCTGAGATCGGCGCTACTGAACTCGAGCACGCATTGACCGCACAGAGTCACCGTCACAACAGCGTTGAGATCTACTCACAGCGCAACGTCGAGGAGTCGCTGGTCAGGGTCGATACGCAAGGCGACAAGGTGGGTCAGATCAACGGCCTAACGGTTGTCGACTATTTTGGCCATAGCTACGGTGAGCCGGCACGGATCACCTGCTCCGTGCATTATGGTGACGGTGAGGTGGCCGATATCGAGCGTAAGTCGGAGCTCGGTGGCAACATCCACGCCAAGGGCATGATGATCCTCTCCGCCTGCCTCTATCGGATCTTCGGTCAAGACGAGCCGCTTCACCTCAGCGCCAATATCGTCTTTGAGCAGTCGTACCAGACCATTGATGGCGACAGCGCATCGCTGGCCGAATACTGCTGCTTGATCTCAACCATCGCCGATGTTCCGGTTAAACAGTCGCTGGCCTTAACCGGCGCAATCGACCAGTTTGGCAATGTTCAGGCTATCGGTGGCATCAATGAAAAGATTGAGGGGTTCTTTCACTTATGCCGCTATCGGGGACTAACCGGCGATCAAGGTGTGATAGTACCAACCGCAAACCTAAGCCAGTTAAACCTCAGCGACGATGTGATCAACGCCGTTAAAGAGGGTCAGTTCCATCTGTATCAAGCCGATAAGGTCGAGGATGCCTTAGCGCTGCTGACCGGCAAAAGCGTCGGCGAAGCCAACGACGACAATCGTTTCGATGATAAGACCTTGTATGGTCTGGTGCAGCAACGGCTGGATACCATGGCGGGCAATAATGAGTCCCAACCCGGCTTTTTGACCCGGATGCTGGGAAAACTTCTCACCCGTAGCTGATCGGAGTTGTTTAGCGTACAAGTGTTCGCTAATCTGTCGGCAGTTTATTGATGTAGGACTCAAGTGAGATGCAAGTGGCAGAAAAGCAACAAGTACAAGCCAGCAGTTACGATAAAGAAGCCTTAGTGCGCAGTGGCCATGGTGCGCTATTTAGTGCCAGCTCACCCCGTCTGCCCAAAGACAATATGCTGATGCTGGACCGGATCGTCGAGATCAATGAAACCGGCGGTAACTTTGGTAAAGGCGAGTTGATCGCTGAACTCGATATCAATCCCGATCTGTGGTTCTTTGATTGCCACTTCGAGTCGGATCCAGTGATGCCGGGTTGCCTCGGCCTCGATGCCATGTGGCAATTGGTTGGTTTCTTTCTTGCGTGGCAAGGCGCTGAAGGTAAAGGCCGTGCATTGGGTGTTGGCGAGGTGAAGTTCACCGGCCAGATCCTGCCGACCAACAAAAAGGTGACGTACCATATCCACCTTAAGCGCACCATCCATCGTAAGCTGATCATGGGTTTAGCCGATGCGACTATCAGCGTCGACGGCCGTGAGATCTACACTGCAACCGATCTGAAGGTTGGCGTGTTCCAGGACACCTCCTCGTTCTAAGCTCGCGATAAAACAACGCCGCGGCTCCATCAGAGCCGCGGCGTTTTTCTTGTCTGTAAGGCGTCCTCGTCGCTCCTTGAGCAGCAACAGAAAAGCCCTCATCGCAGAGGGCTATCAGGGATCATTTAGTAAAGAGTCCGGTTATTCGTCCATCGATGGCTTCGCGCCAACCACCTAACCATTGCATTTTAATGTCGACAGATTGATAGGGGCATTCATCTTTCGACCGACCGGTCAGTCCGGCTTGAAACCCGCGGGAAAAAGCCCGCTCCATTTTGTCCCGTTTTTGTCTCTTCATTGGCATTCCATCCCTATAGACAGTGATGTAGCTTTCGAATCGGCCCGAGAGCCTAAGTCAATATTTGATCTATTATTCACCAAGATCAACTAAGAAAACGACCAAACAAAGCACATTCCGGCTAAGTCCATGAGTAATTTAGATTACTTTTTTATTAAAAAAGGGGCCATTCGGCCCCTTTCATTTGTTGTCTTTTCGACAATTAGCGCTGACGACGGCGCAACCAAGCCAGCGGCGCTAACGCCAACAACCAGCCAAAGCCCAGGCCGGCCCCTTGTCGTTTGTTCGGCTGCATGTTCAGCCCGTCATCCAAAGGAACACCACAGGCGTCGCTTGAAGTGGTTTGCTTCAACACCACCGAGCGCGGAACCTGATCGGTAATGAAGTTGCCATTCGCATCGACGTCGATCACCGGCTTGCCCCGGTTTTCGCCGATCACAATACGGCGAACCGTGCCAATCACGTTACCCTCTTCGTCTTCAACATCAACGAAGTCGGTCTTCAGCCTCGGCAGATTAACCAGCGCCGTTGCAGCAATGGTGCCGTCGTCGGCAATGTGGACACCGTCCACAACCGCAATGTCGACTTCATAGGTCACATCATCATCAAAGTTTTCCGTATCCGTGACCCGATAATTCACGTAAACCGGTTCGCCGTCTTCAGCCAACTCAGTGCCTTCAACCAAACCGCGGGAGCGACAGGTCAACAGCTCATTGAGGTTAACAAACTCATCTTCCGGTTGGTTGTACAGGAAAGCACGGACACGTCTTGGTAGATTCTGCACCGTATCCACTTCAATATTGCCGACGATCATGCCGTTATTGTTAATGGAGCGGGCACGGGAGCTGAAGTCACTCTGCTGTTCGAAGAAGTCGTTGGGCTCGGTGAACTCCAGATCGCCTTCAGCGTTCAGATCAACCCAACCAAATTTCAAACGGGTGTAACCTGAGATAAAGCGCTGAACCACGCCAACCGCGATCCCGCTATCGTTCACGTCATACGCGATCGACTGAAACACTCGGTCACTGTCTTCTAGCGTCGGGCCGATCAACCTGGGTTGATCATTGAAGTCCCACGCCATTGCCCATAGGTTCGAGTTGATGAACTCAACATCATCGGGCGCCGCGTCCGGATCTTTCGCTGCGGGCGAACGACCCACAACCCAGCCTTGGTCGTTCACTCCCAACGCCTGCGTGGTATAGACGTCAGTAGAGCCCTCTTCGACATTAAATGGCAGCGGCAACGCGCGAGAACGTGCCTCATCCACCGTCAAGTCACCAAAGTCCATCTCCCAGCGATAGGCTCGGCTTTGATACGTCAGCGCACTGTTCTGCGCACTTTGAACACAGATCTCGATCGGGTTCGGCTCGGGGACAAAGGTATTGTCGTCCTCATCCTCATCCTCCTCTTCACTTGGGGCACCCAAGTAGAAGGCATCGACACAGCTTTGCAGCGTAGTTTCACTGCTGGAGGACAAGCCAATGGAGGCGTAACCCACCACAGAGCCAAGGTTGTTCATGGCCGAAGCAACGCTGATCCCACCGACATCGATGATCCCATCAAATTCAGTGCCATCGTCAAACGGCGAGATGGCGGTGAACTGAGTAAATGGCGGCGCTAACAGCGTAAACTCGTCCAGTGCATCACTGCGCTGAACGAAGGCACGATTTTCAAAGTCACGGTAGTAAAAGAACTGGTCGTCATCGTAGGGCTGATTGTCGTCATCAACGCCATCCTCATCTTCAAACTCCTCGGGAGAGGGGTTGAAGTTGGGATTCTCGACCGGTGCTTCTTGCGGAGCCGAAGTGGATCCAAAACGTAAGCCGTACGCCTCGGCGCCCGCACCGAAATAAAAGGCGTTGATACGTGGGGTATCATCGTCCTCTGGATCGGGGTTAACCACCGGCACTTTGTCTTCCAACAGAGGCACGTAGACCGGCTCATAGCCATTAGCTTCGTCATGTTGGAACAAGAAATTGTTGCCGACAAACTGACGCCGGATCGAATTCGCCGTTACGCCGCTTTCCGGCAGGATGGCGTTAATATCGTCATCCAGATCGGTGTCTTCGTCTTCGGTGCTGGCATCGTTGACCCCTTTTGACAGGCCGATAACGACGCCGTTACTGACCGCCATACCATAACCCTGTTGGGTGTTGGTGAGCGTGCCTTTAACCGAAAACACCTCGTCCAAATTTACGATTTCATAAACAGGCCACATCTGTGCGGCCTGTGCTGTCGCTCCTAAGGTCAACGCTGCAGCTACAGCAACGGCAACCCCTTGAGCACGATAAGGCATTTGGCTCATACTTTCCCCTTAAGCCTGATCCGATAACGCTTCGAGTTCTTCCCAGCGTTCCAGATCACGTTCCAATTCTTGTTCTTTATTGGCCAAGTCATTGATGACTTTGGTTGTCACCTTTGAGTCTTGCTCAAAAAATCCTGGCTCGGCCATTTGCGCTTGCAGCGCTTCTATCTCAGCTTCTAGGGCTTCGAGTTTTGCTGGTAAAGCTTCAAGCTCGCGTTGAAGCTTGTAGGATAGCTTCTTCGGCTTGCTAACAGAAGGGCTCTTTTCCGCCTTCGGTTCTTCAACAACTTCAACCGCTTGCCCTACTTCCGGCTCACGGTAGAAGGTCGCCCCCTGTGTGGTTGCGTCCTGATAGCCGCCAACGTATTCCGACCAGCCACCCTGTCCGCCAAACCACCAAGTCGAGGTCACGGTATTATCGATGAATTCCCGATCGTGCGATACCAACAACAAGGTGCCCTGAAACTCAGCCAGCTTGGCTTCGAGCAGTTCGAGGGTTTCGACATCCAGATCGTTGGTCGGTTCATCCATTACCAGTAAATTTGCAGGTTTGAGGAACAGCTTGGCCAATAACAGGCGGTTTTTCTCCCCGCCGGACAACGAGCTTACTGGGCTGCGCGCTCGTGCCGGGGCGAACAAAAAGTCCTGCAGATAGCCCAGCACGTGCCGATCTTTGCCTCCCACGGTGACCGTGTCTTTGCCTTCGCCGACGTTTTCCTGCACGGTTTTATCCAGATCCAGCGCGATCCGATGCTGATCGAAGTACGCGACGTCGAGGTTGGTGCCGATCTTGATGGTGCCTTCCTGCGCCTCAAGCTGGCCGAGCAGCAGCTTGATCAAGGTCGACTTACCGCAACCGTTGGGCCCGATCAGAGCGATGCGATCGCCGCGCATTACCGAGGTCGTCAAATGCTTCACGATGGTCTTCTCACTCCAGGCATAACCCAGATCGTTGACATCAAACACCAACTTGCCGCTGCGCTCGCTCTGGTTCATGCTCATATTGGCATTGCCGAGACGAACGATCCGCTCATTGCGCTCACCGCGCATCGCCTTGAGTGCGCGCACCCGCCCTTCGTTACGGGTACGGCGCGCTTTAACGCCCTGGCGGATCCAGGCCTCCTCTTTGGCCAGCTTGCGATCAAACTCGGCCGCCTGCTCCTCCTCTACCCGCAGTGCTTCCTCTTTGCCTTCCAAATAGGCGGCATAGTTGCCGGGGAAGCTCATGATCTTACCGCGATCCAGATCGACGATCCGAGTCGCCATCTTGCGAATAAAGCCACGATCGTGGCTGATAAAGATGATCGAGCCTTCGTAGCCCAGCAATAGGTTTTCCAACCATTCGATGGCATCAATATCCAGGTGGTTGGTCGGCTCATCGAGCAAGAGCACGTCCGGGGCTTGCACCAAAGCACGAGCCAACGCCGCTCGACGCTGCCAGCCACCGCTGAGCGCCCCCATCTTCTGCTGACCATCGAGCTCCAAATGGCTCAAGGTCTGCTGGATCTGCTGTTCAAACTGCCAACCGTTGTGGTGATCCATCGCTTCCTGCGCCTTGGCCATCTTGGCCAGATTGCGATCGCTGGGATCAGCCATCACCGATTGACTGGCCGCCTCATAATCCTCGATGGCCTGACCCGTTTCCGCGAGGCCGAGTGCAACATAATGAAACACGGTACCCGACTCATCACGAGGTGGATCCTGCGGCAAGTAAGCGATCTTGACGCCACTGTTGAGGCCAACCTGACCATCGTCCAGCAGTTGGATCCCCGCGAGCACCTTCATCAGGCTTGATTTGCCGGCGCCATTACGGCCCACCAGACACACACGCTCTTTCGGCTCCAACACAAAATCGGCACGATCAAGCAAAGGGATATGTCCAAACGCGAGTTGCGCTTGGTTTAAACGGATCAGGCTCATACTGCTTCCTCTAGAAAAGCCTTTAATTGGGAGAGATCAAACGGCCAACCTAACTCTTGGCCGTCGGGGCGACGGATCACGGGGATCCGAATGCCATAACGCTCAACCCATTCGGGCTGAGCGCAGATCTCGGTGGCCTCGTAGGCCACTTGAATGGATTGGAGCAGGCCTTCAGCCTGCTCGCACAGATGGCAACCCTCTGTGTGAAAAAGTTGCACACCAGACTCAGGCATGGCGGATCAACCAAGCGTTATGAATGTGCTTGTTGCGGGCAAAGTCCGGTGAGCGGGTCTTATCCGAAATGTTCTCGGCTTTGAGGCCCAACTGCGCCAAACCGTCAGCGTCGATCTTAAATTGACGCTTATTGTTGGAAAACAGGATCTCGCCGCCTGGACGTAACATGCGCTGCAACTGAGTCATCAGCCAGATATGGTCTCGCTGCACATCAAAGGTCTGCTCCATTCGCTTGGAGTTGGAGAAGGTCGGCGGATCAATAAAGATAAAGTCAAACTGCTCCTGGCACTGGCTCAACCATGCCATGCAGTCGGCCTGCTCGAATCGATACTGACGCCCGCGCAGGCGGTTGGCTTTGAAGTTCTCCTCGGCCCAGCGCAGATAGGTCTTGGACATATCCACTGTGGTAGTGGACTTGGCGCCGCCCAGTGCGGCGTGTACCGAGGCACTGCCCGTGTATGCGAACAGGTTTAAGAAATCCTTGCCCGCCATATTTTGCTGGATGTGGCGACGTGCCAGACGGTGATCCAAGAACAAGCCGGTATCCAGATAATCGGTCAGATTGACCAGGAAGGTCGCGCCATACTCGTGCACCTTCATGTCCTGATCGTGTTCCGCCATCCGCTGATACTGCTCTTTACCTTTCTGCTGCCGGCGGGTCTTTAGGACGATCTTCTCGGGATCGATCCCCAACACCTCAGGTACGTTCAACAGCACATCGATCAAACGCTGCTGCGCCTTCATCGGTGCAATGGTTTTCGGCGCGGCGTACTCCTGCACCACCACCCAATCCTGATAGACGTCAATGGCCACGTTGTAATCGGGCAGATCCGCGTCGTAGACGCGATAACATTCTATCGCATCCTTTTTGATCCACTTAGCCAAGCCCTTGACGTTCTTACGCAAACGGTTGGCGAAGTCCTCACCAAAGACGCGGCCAGCCCCGCCTTCGCCGATGCTGTAATTGGCCAGCAAGACCTCTAACGCACCGTTCATCAGCTTGTACTGCTTATCCGCCTTGAGGCGCAACGCATTAAGCAGCATGGGTTCGCTGCACAACAGGCTCACATGCCAGTTGGCCCACTGACTCTTAAACTGGCGCCCCATCGACGCATAGAGGCTCAGCAACACCGGCAATTGACCCAAGCGCTCACCGTACGGCGGGTTAGACACGACATAACCCTTTTGCGCCGGTGGCTCCGGCATATTGAGCGCATCACCGCCCTCAAACTGGATCAGATCTTCCATGCCCGCACGCTCGGCGTTCTCTTTCGCCAAGCCCAGCACGCGGCGATTGATATCGCGACCGATGAAGCGTGTCTTACAGGCCGCGATACCGCGGTTAGAGCGCACCTTGGCTTCGGTTAGGATCTCACGCCACATGTGTTCTTGATGGCCCGCCCAGTGATCGAACCCCCAATAGAGTCGATTAACCAGGGGCGCGGTGTCCGTTGCCATCAACGCCGCCTCGATCAGGACGGTGCCTGAGCCACAGAACGGATCGATCAGCGGTGTGTCCATCGCCTCAGTCCAACCGCTGCGGTACAGGATCGCAGCCGCCAGATTCTCACGCAACGGCGCCTTGCCGGCCTCCAAACGGTAACCGCGCTGGTGCATGGCAGCACCGGTGAAGTTCAAACCCACCAACAACTTGTCACCACGCAGGGCACAATCGATCTTGATCTCGGGGTTAGACCGACTGACCGATGGACGCTCACCGCTCTCCTCGACAAAGGAATCGACGATCGCATCCTTAACCTTGAGTGCGCCAAACTGGCTGTTGCGGATCTCCCGGTTACCACCGTGAAAGTCCACCATAAAGTCTCGTTGACTGCTGAACACCGCCGGCCAATACATCGCCTTAACGTTGTCGTAAAGCAGCTCTGCGGTCTTCGCCTGCACCTCGGCCAGCACCAATACGATACGACTGGCAAGTCGGCTCCATAGACAGATACGGTAAGCCACATCCAGCTCAGCGTGGAAATGAACGACTGCCTGGCCTTCGCGAACATCTTGTGCCCCTAGGGCTTTCAGTTCATCAACCAACAGGTACTCAAGGCCTTTCGGCACAGCGGCATAATAACGCTTCATCTAAATTCGTCTTAGTAACTGGCAAAACCCTCATTATACCGGCTTTTGCGCCACATATCCGAAAGGAAACTGTATTTTGCCCCTTTGGCGATCAAATCATCAGTCAGTTGGTTAGATCCAAAATAATGCTTGCGGCAGCGAGGCAGAATCTTTATAGTTCGCTCCGCTTTCAAAGAGGACGCGGGATGGAGCAGCTTGGTAGCTCGTCGGGCTCATAACCCGAAGGTCGTCGGTTCAAATCCGGCTCCCGCAACCAACTTTGAAATCACTCGGACGCGGAGTGGAGCAGCATGGTAGCTCGTCGGGCTCATAACCCGAAGGTCATCGGTTCAAATCCGGTCTCCGCAACCACTTCCTGCCAGGAAGCAAAATACGGCACAACAGTCGCGGGATGGAGCAGCATGGTAGCTCGTCGGGCTCATAACCCGAAGGTCGTCGGTTCAAATCCGGCTCCCGCAACCACATTTCACAAAAAAGCCAACCTCGCGGTTGGCTTTTTTGTATCTCTATGAACAGAGCTTGGCCCTCTCCCAGTTCCTTCAAGCAAAACCATACAGCACACCTCGTTGACTGTCCCTTCGGGCAATCCGTGCCACAAAATTTCTGAACATCAAGGCTGCCTAGATTTTCTGACATGGGCTCCCCTTAGAAATTAAGACTTTGGCTATCAATGACTTAAACGGACAGCTATTAAGCACTGTGTGACCACTCCACTCCGACCCGATCCCAGAACTTTTAAACAAGCATCGTTTTGCCAATGTCTCTCCGTCCAAACTTGACCTATGCCATGGGTGACTATGCTCCGTAACTGCCCCCTTATGTAACAGGTACCGTGAACGGTTCTCTATCCTCGTAAAACCCAGGACGAGCCAAGTTGTTATGGAATTTGTCGGGATAGCAGCTGTTCAACGTCAATTACTTTGTGAGCAACAGCAGGAATTTTGGTAAAGAAAATAAAATGGGTTTGGGGTGGTTTCAATAACTCTGCCACCTTGGGCCTGAATTATAAAAAAAGGAAGACACATGAGTAATGTTTCAAGGTTGTTGCGACTGGCGCCTGTGGCTGCATTAATCACTTCAACCTATGCGGTTGCCCAACCGCATGTTGTGTTTGTTACGTTCGACGACTTGAATCTCAACAGCCTTGGCGCTTACGGGAATCAACTGGAGGACATTACGCCAAATCTCGATCGTCTGGCCAATGAAGGGATGCGCTTCAATAACTTTCACGTTATGGCAGCCAACTGTACGCCTTCCCGAGCATTCATGATGACCGGAATGTATCAACAAAATAGCCGCATTTTTTCGCTGGGCAAAGCGGGGGCAGGTAACCACACGCTTCGCAATACCATGCCCGCCGTGTTTCAAGCCGCCGGCTATCATACGGGTGTGATGGGGAAGAACCCGCACCAGATGCCTTTCGAGCCACACAGTTCCTGGGATGTCGAATACGATGGCTATAGCTCAACCCGTGTGCCGAGTAACATCTACGACAAGATGATGGCAGCCATTGAGGATGCAAAGGAGAGCGATCAACCCCTGTTCTTTAACCTCAACATCTTCGACCCGCATACCCCTTTTTATGGTTGGCACCCACGCAAAGGGTCGATTGAAGAGAC
This sequence comes from Ferrimonas pelagia, assembly GCF_039543565.1. Lineage (NCBI taxonomy): Bacteria > Pseudomonadati > Pseudomonadota > Gammaproteobacteria > Alteromonadales > Ferrimonadaceae > Ferrimonas > Ferrimonas pelagia. The sequence continues at coordinate 24,702 of NZ_BAABJZ010000096.1, forward strand.
AGGCAATCATCCAAGCCGGATCTACACCGCGGATGAGGTTCCCTATCCGAGCTGGTTCCCCGTTCTGCCGGAATACGCCCGTGTAGGCACAACACGCGATGGTGTCGAAAACGTACACATGCTTGATGAGGTTGCCGCTTACTACAACACGGTAAAGCGTGGGGATGACTCAACGGGCGCCATGATCCAAGCGCTGATCGATGGGGGGATTTATGATGACACCATGATCGTCGTCATCTCCGACCATGGTGCACAGCTGCCTGGCGCGAAAACCTCGCTCTACAATCATGGCACGGCTTCCCCCTTAATCGTCCGTTGGCCTGGCGTGGTTGAAGCCGGATCGGTGAACGATGAACATATGGTGGGCTCAATCGATCTGGTTCCGACCTTTAGCGAGGTGGTGGGGCAGCCCATTCCTATGGAAGTTGACGGCCGTTCCTTCCTGCCGATGCTGCATCAGGAAGAGGTAGGGCCTTGGCGTGAGTTTGTCTATAAACAGCAGAACGATCGCAACCCATCTCGGGCGATCCAGACAACAGATTCGCTTTACATCCTGAACGCCTGGGCGAATGGTAGTCAACGATTTGGCAGCGTTACCACGGGCATGTTCACATGGCGTATGTTCAAGGAGGCAGCGGCCAACCCTGAGCTTGCCCCTATCGTTGAGGACTGGGTCAATCGAATAGAATACCGCATGCCGGAAGAGTTCTATGACGTCGCCAATGATCCCGACAACCTGTACAACCTGATTGATGACCCAGCGTATGCCGATGAGATCGCCCGCCTGCGTCAAATGATGCTGGATGAAGCGGTGACCACTGGCGACGACCTCTTTGTGCCCGCAATCCAAGATCCACAGAACCACGAAGTGCTTGCCTCCGTTATTGACGCTCAGAAGCAATTCCACGCGGATCAGCGCAACGACCCGAACTATTTACGCGTCGTGAACTATGACCCTCTGGATGGATGGATGGTGATAGGTAACACCATTTTCGAACCCTTTGGCGAGTGGGGGATCTGGAAATCTACCGGTGCCGGTGTGGGCTTAACGAAAAATAACGGAGAGCGGAACATGGGTCCGTCTGCCGTTGAATTCGATGGCAAGAAACTGGCCGAGAATGCCTTCCTTGCAACGGCAGAAAGCTTTGACGGTTCCGTTTTTGAACAGATCAAACTCGAACTGCTGGTGCCGAACCACCAGAAATTCGAGCGTAGAGGCCGCGTCGATCGTAAAACGGAGTTGTTCAAATCATCACAGCTGAACGTCGTATACCACGATGGCAATGAGTGGCAAAAAGCGGCTTCCGTCAAAGGGAATCGTATTACTGGCGAGCACAGCTGGACACTGGATGCGCCAGCCGGCGGCTTCCCGACGGACATGCGCATTGGCATTCAAGTCCAGTTTAATGGCGATGGCGGATACGTCACCGTCGACTCTGTCCGCCTGAGCGGATGGCAGGACTGGCAGCAGGTGACCGGTTGGAGTGCTTCGAACAAGCCTGTTGATAACGCATTTTCGCTCACCACTTCGACGCCCGAAGTGGAACTCTCCGGCGCCTTGAAAGGACAGGAGATGGGTCAATTAGAACTCAGCTACGAGTTTAGAGGCCAAAATATCAGCGGGTCTGACCGTCTGCTTGTTGAGATGGCCGATGAAAATGGCTGGAAGAGCATTCAGGTACATAACTTTGACTACGTGATGCTTCAAGGCAGCGCTTACAAGGGGATGATCGAACTCACAAGCCCGCTTCCCGCGCAAACAAAGCTTCGTTTCCGTTTGGACAGCAATGCTGCTAATGCAGCGATTGCTATTAACGATGTGATGCTCAAAACACGTTCCGCGTTCTAAGCGTAAGATCGTGATAGCTGAAAGGCGGTCCTTCGGGATCGCCTTTTTTGATTCAAATGTCGGCGACCCAAATCACGACCAAAGCAATCAGAGCCGCCTAACGACAAGGGCTGTGCAAGCGTTTGCGTGACATTCAACCATTCGAACTGGTTTCGAGCCTGGATTATGCGTTCGGGGATGGAAATGTGGATGCGACTGCTCACACACTGCACCTTAAGCCGATAGCCGTAAATCCCCGGCAAAGTTCCCATGAACTTGGGCTTTGGTTGAGGAGCCCTTCAGCAGCTAAAGGTAATACGTTCAATAAACGATCGACGATCGTTATGCCGCCACAATACGGATCGTTTTGCTCTGCATCGCTGGCATCAAACGATCGTTCATGACTTTGATCAAAGCAAACTGAGACAGACTCTTGCCATTTTTTAACGGACAAGTCGCATCGACTAACATCAATAATGCACACTGCTCATACGCTTCAATGACAATAAACTGATGTCTGCCCTGCTCTGTTTGTAATGTGACCAGTTTACATTGGGTGGCGTACACTATGTGCGGACTGGATTTGAAGTGCCAACTCTTTGGCATCATCGGCAGCGAGAAGAACCGTGCGGCGGTCATATTCAAAGCCAACTGTACCCGTACCGTATCCTCTACCGGCAGTTGCTGCTCCAACTTTTGTACGCAGTCTTGATAATAGTTGGCGTGCTCGGCCGAAAATGGCAAGTCATACAAGCCGTCAGGGATTATCTGCTTACGGGAATACCCGGATAAAAACGCCATATGTCCGCCCAGCTGAATAGCCAGCTTATTGAGCTCAATATGATAGAACCATTTCCAAGTTTGCTCAGGCATTAATGACATCGTGACGAGTCCTTTCCACAGACACACTTTATGCTAGTGCAAATATCAAGCAAGTTGCAACAAAAATAGTCACTTACTAAAACTTAAAGTGCGATCAAAACGATCCGATCCTCGATCGTTTTGATCGCACAAAAAAAGGAGCCTTTCGGCTCCTTTTCATTTAAAGAGCGAATGACTTATTTGCGCGCCAAATAAGCATCAGTAATGTCTTTAATCAATTCCGGACCACAATAGATAAAGCCGGTATAGATCTGAACCATCTTGGCACCCACATCCACTTTATCCATCGCATCTTTACCCGAATCGATACCACCACAGCCCAGAATTGGCATCTTATCGCCAAGGTTCTGATGCAGCTTATCGATGATCACGGTCGCGCGCTCGCGCAACGGCACACCGGACAAACCACCCATTTCACCGTGCTCTGGCAGATGCTCTACCCCTTCTCGGCTCAATGTGGTGTTGGTGGCGATCACGCCATCGAAGCGATTACGTAACAGCGAATCACACACCGCTTTGAGCTCATCGTCAGAAAGGTCTGGGGCAACCTTCAAGGCGATCGGCACATATTTACCGTGCTTCTCTGCCAACTCTTCCTGCTTAGCTTTCAGTGAGGAGAGCAGATCGTCCAACATCTCACCGTACTGCAAGCTACGTAGGCCCGGCGTGTTTGGCGATGAGATATTGACCGCAATGTAGCCGGATACCTCGTAAACCTTCTCCATGCAGTACAGGTAATCGTTCTTACCTTCTTCCAACGGTGTGTCTTTGTTCTTACCGATGTTCACGCCGATCACGCAGTCGCCTGGGTTTGACGCCTTGATGTTCGCTACCAGGTTATCAACGCCTTTATTGTTGAAACCCATGCGGTTGATGATCGCACGTGCTGGTTTCAGGCGAAAAGCGCGCGGCTTGTCATTGCCGGGTTGTGGACGCGGGGTCACAGTGCCAACCTCGACATGGCCAAAGCCCATGGCTGCAAAGCCGTTGATGCACTCACCGTCTTTATCCATACCTGCAGCCAAACCAACTGGGTTCGGGAAGGTCACTCCCATAAACTCCACCGGCGCGTGGGCAACGTTCTGACGATAGAACAGATCCAGCGGCGTATTCGAGGTCATACGGATCCCATTCATTGCGATCGCATGAGCCACTTCCGGGTTGGTTTGGAACAGTACTTTCTGTGCAAGGCGGTAAAACATCATTTCTCCTGTTCTAAAAAAGCCCCGGCCAACACCGGGGCTTCTCCTTGATATCTCTGTTTACATCGATTCTGCAACGGCGTCGCAGCGCATGATCAACAGGTTTAGCTCCCTGAGCGCCACTGAGAACTTGGCAAACTCATGGCTCTTGGAGGTTCTAAACTCCGCGACCATCTGCATCCATCGATTCAAGGTTGCTTGATTTTCATTGACCCATTGTTCGATTATGACATCGGCTTGGCAGACCGTCTGACAGTTTCCGAGCACGACGCGCGTCAAGCGTCGCTGTAACCAATCCAACTCCTCACGGAACGCGGAGCGGGCTAACGCTTGCCAGTGGTTGGCCACTGCCTGCTCATTTATCTGCGCCAGGAACCAGTGAAGCTCGATCTCGGCGCCCAGACGGAAGTAGGTTTCAGCGACCAAACGAACCGGTTTGTGCTCCGCTTCAGCGATCTCGGTAATGTCCAATGCCGAGAACAGCGTGCTCAGCCTGACGATGGTTAACGCCAATGGCTTAGGCACGCCCAGCTTGATCTCCTCGTCCGCCTTAAGCGCGAGTTCCTGCGCTTCATCTTGATGCAACAGTTGGTCAAAACTTTGCTCCAGCTCCGCCACGACCGGACGGAACATGGCCACGTTTTGGGCAATATCTTGATTTCCGCTGCGATGACGCAAGAACCAACGCGTCGCGCGACGCACTGTCCGCTGAAGCAAACACAACATCCGATACTGATCGGCACTGCGGGCGGTACCATCGAGTTCGATGATCTCTGCCTTGATCCGGTCAAAGTCAAACACTTGGGCGGCAATAGTGTAGCTGATAGCGACCTCACAGACTGAGGCCCCAGTCTCATCCTGCATCCGTTGGATGAAGTTCAAGCCCATGTCGTTAATGATGCTATTGGCCAAACTGGTGGCGATGATCTCGCCGCGCAGCGGGTGCTCAGACATATTGGAGGCAAATTTGGCCTGAAGCCGCTGAGGGAAATAGCGCAACAAGCGCTTTGACAGCTCAGCGTTATCGGTGATCACCGGATCAACCAATTGCTCTTTAAGTACCATCTTGGCGTAGGCCACCAACACCGCCAGCTCGGGTCGTGTTAACCCATGGCCTGCAGCCATCCGCTCCCCCAGCTCATCGTCCGCAGGCAAGAACTCCAGTGCCCGATCGAGCTTGCCCTCCTTTTCCAGATAATGAATAAAGCGGATCTGCTCTTTGAGCTGGGTGTCCTTGTTGATCTCGGTGACCGAGATACTCAAGGTCTGCTCGCGACAATCTTGCAGCACGATCTCGGCGACTTCGTCAGTCATCTCTTCAAGTAAGTGGTTGCGCTGCTTCACCGTCAGCTCGCCTTCCGCCACCAACTGATCCAACAAGATCTTTATGTTCACTTCATTATCTGAGCAGTCGACACCGCCAACGTTGTCGACAAAGTCGGTGTTGATCCGCCCGCCAAACTCCGCATACTCGATCCGCCCCAGTTGGGTCAGGCCGAGGTTACCCCCCTCCCCGACCACCTTGGCCCGCAATTGACTGCCGTTGATCCGCACTGCATCGTTAGCACGATCGCCCACGTCGACATGGGTCTCACTGGCCGACTTAACGTAGGTGCCGATCCCGCCATTCCAAAGCAGATCCACCTCCATCTGCAACAGCGCATGCACCAGCTCAGTCGGGGTCATCTGGCCTTTTTTACTGCCCAGCATCGTCTTGATCTGGGGGGTCAGTTTGATCGACTTGGCCGAACGACTGAAGATCCCGCCCCCGTCGGCGATCAGGCTTGCGTCGTAATCCTCCCAACTGGAACGCGGCAACTTAAACAGGCGTGCACGCTCTTTGTAGCTCCGGGCCGGATCCGGATCCGGATCGATGAAGATATGCATGTGGTTAAAGGCCGCCTGCAGACGAATATGCTTGGACAGCAACATGCCGTTGCCAAACACATCTCCGGCCATATCCCCAATCGCCAAACAGGTAAAATCGGTTTTCTGACAGTCGATCCCCAGCTCACGGAAATGCCGTTTAACCGACTCCCAGGCCCCCCGCGCCGTGATCGCCATCTTTTTATGGTCATAGCCAAATTGACCGCCGGAAGCAAACGCATCATTCAACCAAAAATCATATTCTTGTGATATCGCATTGGCGATGTCAGAGAAGGTGGCCGTGCCTTTGTCGGCGGCTACGACCAGATAGGGATCGTCCTCATCATGGCGAACGACATTGCTGGGTAATTGCAGCTCACCTTGCACTATATTGTCGGTGATATCGAGCAGACCGCGGATAAAGGTCCGGTAACATTCCTGCCCTTCCGCCAGCATCGCCTCGCGTTCTTTGGGCAACTGCTTACAGACAAAGCCGCCTTTAGCGCCAGAGGGCACGATCACGGTATTCTTCACTTGCTGGGCCTTGACCAGACCCAAGATCTCGGTACGAAAATCTTCCCGTCGATCTGACCAACGCAAGCCCCCCCGCGCCACCTTGCCCCCCCGCAGATGGACGCCTTCCACCCGGGCCGAATAGACGAAGACCTCGTATTTCGGCACCGGCAGCGGGATATCTGGGATCCGCTCCGGCTGAAACTTAAACGACAGATACGCCTTGGGCTGCCCCTGAGCGTCGACTTGATGGAAGTTGGTCCTTAAAGTGGCTTCCAGCAGTTCGACAAAGCGACGGATGATCCTATCGTCATCCAGGTTGGCCACGTCATCCAATTGGGTCAGTACCTTGGCCTTTAAGGGTTCGATATCGTGTTTGGTTCGGCCGCCAGGCTTAAAGCGCCGACGAAAGATCTCCATCAACAAGCGGGTGATCTCAGGATAACGATCCAAGGTTTCGGCAATATAGCGCTGGGAGAAGGTGTTGCCGAGCTGACGCATATACTTGGCGTAGGCACGCAAAACCGTCACTTCCAGCCCGGTTAACCCCGCCGTCAGTACCAAATGGTTAAACACATCGTTCTCAAAGGTACCGGCCCACGTCTGCGCCAAAGCCTGCTCAAAGCGCTTTTGGTAGCTGGTAATGCTTTCTGAGATCTCGCCCTTGATGGTCATGGCAAAATCGAGGATCCAGAACTCCTCTCCCTCAGAGCTGATCACCTTATAGGGCCGCTCCCCGATCACCCTAAGCCCGAAGTTTTCCAGCATCGGCAGGATATCCGACAGCGGGATAGGTTCATCTTTATGGTACAGCTTCAGGCTGACATGGCGTAAAGCCAACGCCGACTCCTGTGGTCGGTAGAACAGCATACCCAAAGGGTGCTCGGCATCGAGCGCCAATAACTGGTCGATATCCTCCAGCGCCGCGTTGGGGAGTACGTCCTCTTTGTAGCTGCGCGGAAAACCATTAATGAAACGCCGGGATAGCGACTTACCCTCCGCCTCGCCACGACAGTCAAGCAGGGCGGTGTCCAGTTTATCTTCCCAAGTGCGTGCCAGCTCGACCAGGTTGGTCTCCAATTCGTTCACATCGATATCCATATTGTTATCGTCGACCTTGATCAGATAGAGGGTTCGGGCCAAGGTGGATTCGGAAAAGTAGGTGGTAAACTCCACCGAGGTGTCCGTCTGGAAAAAGGCCGCCAGCAAGGCTTGGGTGCGCACGCGCAGATGGGTGTTGTAACGCTCCTTCGAGGTGTAGACCAAGGCCGAAACAAAACGCCCAAACAGATCTCGCCGGACAAATAACCGCACCTTGTCTCTGTCCTGCATATGCAGGATCCCCATGCAGGTCTCGTGCAACTGCTTTTCGGTGGCCTGGATCAGCTCATCCCGTGGAAAGGTTTCCAGAATGTTCACGAGCGCCTTATGATCGTGGCTGCGCGGCGCCAATCCGGAGCGCTCGATCACCCGTTGCATCTTCTGTTTGATCAACGGGATCTGGCCCGGGCTGCGGTTATACACCGTCGATGCGTACAAACCGATGAAGCGATGCTCCCCGACCACATGACCTTGACTATCGAACCGCTTGATCCCGACGTAATCGATGTAAGCTGGCCGGTGCACCCGGCTTTTCGCATTAGTCTTGGTCAAGATCAGGTAGTGGCTGCTTAACGCCTCTTTGCGCGCGGCTTCGGGCAGGGTCGATAACAGCAACCCTTGATGTTGGCTTGGCCGGTTTGCTAGGGTGCCCAAACTGGTGTCGTGGCAGGGCTGTAGGGCGAGATCTCCCTCGACTCGCTTTAACTCATAGTAGCGATAGCCCAGGAAGGTAAAGTGATGATCGGAGATGAAGTCCAAGAAATCTAAAGCATTATCTCGGTCACGGTCGGCACCGATCTTCGGCGCGGTCTTGACCTCTTCGATCACCTTGGCCAATTGAGCCTGCATCGGCCGCCAACCTTCGGTGGAGGCCACCACATCCTCCAGCATTGAGTTCAGCTCATCGGACAAGGCTCGTCGAGCCGCTTCACTGGCCTGGTTTTCGACTTCAATAAGAAACACGGAGATCCGCTCAAACGTCTCCGGTGCTTCCATAACAGACCGTACTTCGATGACCTTGCCCTGCTCATCGCGGCTGATCGCGATCGGCGTGTGGATCATCAAGTGGGCCGAGATCCCAAACCGATTCAATGCCATGGCGACCGAATCAACCAAAAACGGCATATCCGGCTGCACCATCTCAATGATGGTATGGGACGAACTCCAACCATGCGTGCTTTGGCCCGGGTTGTAGATCTGATTAAAGCACCCATCTTGCGGTGAATCGTTGAGGCTCTTCCATAAACTCAAGGTGGCGCCATATAGCTCACTGTCTTTGCGTTGATTCAGTTCATCTTTTGACAAGGTACCGAACAGGATACGGGCAAACGTGTTCAGTAAGTGGGCTTCTGTCTCGGGGTTTTTCCGGCGGATAAGCTCCACCACATTATCTAACAAAACGGACGGGCTGGATTGAAGTGTCGCCATCGTGGTAATTCCTATCGCACAGGCTGGGATCATTTTTGTTTATCGTTGTGAAACGGGCTCTCTCCGGCCCATTTATGCCGAAGCTTATCACCCTTTTACCAACATTGTGAGCCACGACACGTCCATTCTGACCGAAACGCAGCGTTCATCTGCTGCGCAATGAACACCCAAGCGCATCGAATGTTTGTTTATGCAAAAAAGGCCGCATTTCTGCGGCCTTTATTCATACACGATAACCTCTGCGTTATTTGCGCCAGAACATGCGAACCAGAGCCGGCAACACCACAATCGCCCCCAGCATATTGACCAGAAACATAAAGGTCAGCAACACGCCCATATCCATTTGGAATTTCAAGGTCGAGAACACCCAGGTACTGACACCGACAGCTAGGGTGATCCCGGTGAAGATCACCGCATTGCCCCGTTCACACAGAGCCTGCAGATAGGCGTCTTTCACCGGCACGCCCTGACGCAACAATGGCGACATCGTCGAAAGGATGTAGATCCCATAGTCCACACCGATCCCGACGCCGAGTGCGATCACAGGTAATGTGCTGACGGTGAGGCCGATCTGCAGCAGCGTCATCAACGCCTGTGCCAAGGTTGATACGACAAACAGCGGCAGGATCACCGCCACCGTGGCGCGCACGGAACCAAAACTGACCAAACACAGCAAAAATACCGCGCCGTAGACATAGAGCAACATGGGCGTCTGTGCCGCCGCCACCGCTTCGTTTGTCGCCACCATCACCCCGGCCGGGCCCGATGCCAGACGGAAGGTCAACTCGTCGTTATTAAAGTGCGCCAGTTCCGCCTTAACCGCCGCGACCACTCTGTCCATGGTTTCGGCTTTATGATCCTGCAAGAACAGGTAAACCGGCATCACCGAGCAGTTACCATTGAGCAAGCCTGACGAAGTGGGGATCCGCGATGTCGCCTGAACCAGCGTCGCCGTTGTGCGAGGCAGCACCCGCCACTTGGGATTGCCTTCGTTATAACCGCCATTGACCAGTTTAGAGACCGAGCTTAAGGAGGCGGTGGATTGCACCCCATCGACGTTCTCGATCCGCCACTGAAAGCGATCAATGTGATCCATCACATGGTGATAAGTACAGGCCTCTGGAAACGCTTCGACGATCACCGTCAACACATCGGTGGTGATGGCAAAATTATCGGTAATAAATTGGGTGTCCTGGTTATAGACAGAGTCGGCCTTCAAAGCCGGCGCGCCAGCGTGCAGATCACCGATCTTCATCGTCTGTGCCTGCATCCAACCCGCAATAAACAACAACGCCGTCAACCCGATCACTATGCTGGCACGCTTACCCTCGGCAAAACCGGCTATACAGTGCCATCCACGCCAGATCTTGCCTTGGCTCGCGCGCACTCGGGCCAAATAGTGCGGATGGAAGCGGGTATAGGACAGCAGCAGAGGAAGCAGGATCAAATTGGTCAGGATGATCATCGCCACCCCAAGCGATGCGGTGATCGCCAGCTCGCGGATGATCCCGATATCGATCGCCAGCAAGGTCAGAAAACCGACCGTGTCCGAGAGCAATGCCACCATCCCGGGTACCAGCAGGCTGCGAAACGCCGACTCGGCAGCGACTTTAGCGGTGGCCCCTTCCGCAACGCGATGGCCCACCGCGTTGATCATCTGGACGCCATGACTCACCCCAATGGCAAACACCAAAAACGGCACTAAGATCGACATGGGATCCAGGCCGAATCCCAATAGGGTCAGCCCGCCCATCTGCCAAACGACCGCGATCAACGAGCACGCCAACGGCAGCACCGTTAATGACCAACAACGGGAAAAGGCATACACCATCAGCGCCGTAATGGCGATGGCGATAAGGAAGAACAGCACCACATCCTTCGCCCCATCGGCGATGTCGCCGGACATCTTGGCGAACCCAATGATGTGGATCTGGATATCGTCATCTTGAAACTGGCCGCGGATCTGCTGCTCCAGTTGCTCGGCAAACGCCAGCACGTCCATCGGCCGCGTTGTCGGGCCGCCCTCTATCTGCTCCTCTTCGGGGATAGGCACCCAGTCCTGCAACGACGCGGTGACCATCGCGGCGCCAAAGTCTTCGGTGACCATGCGGCCGATGATCCCCGCCTTTTCGACATTGGAACGCACCTGCGCCAAGCCGGCGCTATCCGGGGTAAAGTCGGCCGGGATCACCGGCCCGCCACGAAAGCCATCCTCCACCACTTCGGTAAATCGCGTCGAGGGGGAAAACAGCGATTTAACCTGAGTTCTGTCGACCCCTGGAATGAAGAACAGTTGATCGTGCACTTGCCTCAGTACCGCAAAAAACTTGGGGTTGTAGATATCCCCATGTTGATCCGCCACTGCCACCATAATGCTGTTTGCGCCACCAAACTGTTCCCGATGATCCATATAGGTTTTCATATAGGGATGGTTCAACGGGATATTCTTGGTAAAGGCGGCATCCATTCTTAACTGAGAGGCTGCAATACCCAGCGCCAAGGTAATGATGGTGAACAGTCCCAACACCACTAAGCGGTGTCGAAACAAGACAAGTTCGAGTTTATTGATCCATTTTTCCATCGAATGGCGCCCCTACTGCGGTATGTCGATCCAAGCGACACCATCGCTCCCAGCGATGGCGATCCGTTGATCCAGCGTCTGGGCGATCGCGACCAGATCTTTTCCCTTTGCCACCTCAATCACACGAAAGCTCAGGCCATCGTCGTCACTGATAAGCAGATAACCGGCGTTGCTGACCATGGCAATGCGACCATCCGCCAGCAACAGGGCTTGATTGACCGTTGCATCGATACCACTGTCGATCTCCTGCCACTGTTCACCACCATCCTCACTTCGAAACAGATGCCCTCTTAACCCCATGGCGATCAGGCTACCACTGGGGGTTTCGAGCACGTCATACAAGGAACCGTCATAAAATGGCGGCAACATCTGCCAGATCCGGCCGAGATCATCGGAGCGGGCGATGAATCCCATCTCCCCCACCAAATAGAGCTGACCGGAGCGAAGCCGTCTGATCCGATTGAAATGCGGCAAGATGGCACCCCGCTCATCGAGATACAGGACGTTGTCTTCCAGCTTCAGCTCGTCCAAATACGCCTTGTCCTCTTCGTGCAAGAGCTCGTCATGAAACTCCTCTTGCCACGAACCGGTTTGGCCGTCACGACGGAACATCAGCCCGTACGCACCAACGGCCAACACCGTTGAGCCGTCCAGTGGCAGTACATCCAGCAAAGGCTTATCCAATTCGGGCCGCTGATCCGCAATCTGCCACGTCTTACCGGCGTCCTCCGTCTGCAAGATGGTGGCATCATGACCGACCGCCCAACCTTGCTCACCGGCAAAGCTGACCGCGGTGAGCAATGAGCGAACCGGCACTGCCTGCTGCTCCCAACCGCTCTGTGTCGCGCGCAAGATATGACCGCGATCGCCAACGGCAACCAGACCACTGGGTCCAACACTAAGATCCATAACCGGCGCCAACGATGCCTTCGCCACCAGATCAGCGGGATCATCGACGGCCAAAGCGTCCAAAGGGGAAAGTATTAATATAAAGACAGGGATAACACCAAATAACCGCATAGAACCACCCAAAAAAGGGGCGCCTCAAAAGCCCCCCCACCATACGGAATTAACGTCGACCAGAGCGGCGTAACGCATTTTGAGTAAAGTTACTGGCCTTCAACTCAACGCCAAAATCGGCCACCTTGCCTTCGTTATCCAAGCCCATCGCCATGTACCGACGAGAGTTCAGATCGTAGAACACCTCCAGCGTGGTCCACACCAAGGGCTGATCGTAATAATTCACCGCATGGGCCATCCCGACTCGATACATCTGATCGCGATTATCATAAAGATCCGCCAGCGCGATCTGCCAACTGTCCTCATCCAGGTAGTAGGTGCGCGTTTTGTACAGGTGACGTACCCCGTCTTTTAACGTGGCCTCCACCTCCCACACCCGGTGTTTTTCCCAGCGCACCAACTCCATATTGATGTGGCCTGCCTGGATGATCTCATCGTAGCTGACACCATCGCTATGCAATCGATAATCGTTGTAGGGAATGTAGATCTCTTTCTTCCCCTTCAACTCCCAGTTGTAACGCTCTGGCGAGCCGTTAAACAGATCAAAATCATCCGTTGTCCGCAGGCCATCCGACGCGGTTCCCGGGGTATCAAAGGCCACGTTGGGTGCCCGACGCACTCGACGTTGGCCGGTATTGTAGGTCCACGCCTGACGCGGCTGCTTGCTCTGATCCATGGTTTCATGCACCAGCAGCGCGGTACCCGCCAGACGCGACGGCGCCGTCACCACCTGCTTGAAGTAAAACAGCAGGTTATCCTTGGCTAACACCGCCGGATCGGTACCTGGGATCCCATAAAGGAACTGGATCTGCTCATTGGTTTCCACCAAGGTAAATTTACCCGAAGGCGTCGGTGCCGCCTGGTTGCGCTGGATCTCCGCCGAAGCGCCGCGATAACGCAATACGTGGTTCCAGATCGCTTCGATACCATTTTGCGGGATGGGGAACGGGACACCCACTGCAGCTCCTGAGATCCCATTACCGCCAGCAACTAACTTGGTCTTGGTTGCATTTTCAATGCTGGCGTCGTAGATAAACTGCGGATAGGACGCGCTGCGATGCGTCGGGTAAACGTTCATCTCAAAGCTGTCCGGGTATTTGGCGAACATCTCCTTCACACCCGGTGTTAAAAAGGCGTCGTACTTCGCCATATTGGCACTGGTGATGGTAAACAGTTTGGGATCAGCGCCATAGGGATCCAGATGAAATTGACCTTCGCTGTACCCCGAAGGCGCTTGCGTGATCCCACCATTCCACGCCGGGATAGAGCCATCCGCATTGCCCGCCATTTCCGCACCGATCGGCGTCAACGACTTGCCTAATTCCGCAGCCTGCTCAGGACTCACTTGAGCAAGGGCACCGGCACTGCCAAGCACAAGGCTCAATGCCGACGCTAACAAGGTGTACTTATTCATAAACTTCATCCCTGAACTAGATTGAAAACTTGATATTGAAGGAGACAAAATCTTTGTCTTCCAAGGCATTGGTTGAGCCTTTGCCGCCCCAGAAGGCGTTGTAACTCAAGTCCATCGACCAGGTACTCTGGTAATCTCCGGACAGGGTAAACGCCGCCGACTGACGCTCTTCAATGAACAAGAACAGCGGATCCGGTGTGGTGCCATTCACGTCATGAGAGAACACCACCCGTGGCGAGATGTTCCAGCCAAACATCGCATTGTTAAAGTCCGCCTTGGCGATCAATCGGTAACCCCAAGCATTGTCGGTTGGAAACGCATCTTCCTCGGCCCCGTTATGCAGCAGATTCAATACCCCTAAGGATGACTCTCGGCCCGCCGCGCCTGCCCGCTCCGTCCCAGGACCGTTCATGCGCAGCACGGACGGATCCGGCATATCGTGCAACCAGACACCCCCCACTTCCGCCAACATCACCAGATTATCCATGCCCAAGGTTGGGCCAAAGATGTGGGTAAAGGTCACCTGCGCTTGGGTTGAGTCCGTCAGGACATAGCCTTGGGCCGATTGGCCCGGCATCGCTTTACTGCCGTCGGGCAGAACATATTGTGACAGGCCTTCAAACACGCCATAGGTCACCGGATCAGCGTTAAACAACTGCTCCGGCATGGCAGCAAACAACAGCTCCACATCGTCGATCTGCAGTGGCTCATCCTGTCGGAAGGCCACTTCACCGGCCACTGCCGTATCGCCCCAAGTCGTATTAAACGAGGCACCATAGAGCTTAATGTCTTCCGGGTACTCGATCACCGCTTTAGAGAAGCTATTAAGACCCAGCAGATCGCTGCGCGTGACATCCTGGCCACTGGCGGCGATCGCCCCCAATGTCTGCAGATCCGCCGTCACTGCTGCGCTACGGAAGTCGGCGGTTTGGCCCGAGATGATAGGACGACGACTGTGGTAATTCATGTAGTAGAGGCCAAACTCGGTGTCGTTCAGCGCCGGCGAGAAATAGCTCAACTTGATGCCGTACTGGCCTTGGTCATCCGGCTTTTGCTCATGACCTATCAAGGTGGTTTTGGTGGGATAAGCCAGCGCCATTGCGCCCAAGTCGTCAGCGCCGATCTGACCAGACAACGCACTCTTTGCCAACAGGTTGTATTCACTGAGCAGATGGTCGAGACTGATGTCCGGGTTGGAGGTAAAGCCCAACTGAGCATTACTCACATAACCACCGGCACCGGCAAAATCGTTACTGGAGAAGTAGGTACCCGTCACTGGCAAACGCGTTTCTTCCCAGCGATATTGGTAATAGGCTTCGACGTTGAAACTGTCAGTCAGACCCAAACTGGCCCACACCATGCCGACGGGGATGAACGCCTCTTTTAACTCAGAGCCTGGTGCCTGCAGCCGTGCCAGATCGACCGGGTTGATCGAGTTGATCCCATGGCTGATCAGCGTGCTCTCACCCCAGCTAACCACCTGCTCACCGATCCGCAGGGAGAATGGCATCTCGCCCAATTCCCAGTCAGCAAAAAAATAGGCGTCCAACAAGCGAATGTCTGAACACGCGTATTCACTGGCCTTTTTATCCTCACAGACATCGAACTCTTTGCCTGTGAGTGGATCGCGGTAATTGAAGCTGCCGTTTTTCAGCTTATTATCGTAAAAGTACATGCCACGCACAAAGACGCCCATGTTGTCGTACACCAACTCGAGCTCGTGCAAGCCTTTAAACAGCTCAGAAAAGGTATCGCCTTTGTCATAGAGCATGTTGGCCAGATCGCCGTTGGCGGAATAGGAGCCAGGCATCGCGAAGATTTGGCTGGACTCGAGGCGAAGATCATTGAAGCCGGCCGCTATGCCATTGAAATTCACAAAGCCATAGCCGTTCCAGCCAAACCGGTTACTCTTGGCTAGGTTATCGAGGTTGCGATCCTCAGCCCGCCAAGCCGCCCCCACGGTCCATGTCGAATCAAAGCTCCCTTCAATATCTCCCCAATTGAACGAAACTGCGTGAACTGGCCCGGCAAGCACGGCGGTGACACTGGCGGCCAAGACGGATCTACGAAAGCGGAATGCACCTGCAGTCATTATCGCTTCTCTCCCTTCCCTGATAGTTGTGAACATTGGCATCCGTTACCACGGAGTTACCCAATTGTTATCCCAACCATCAGTCAACCGCAACCACTTTGGGTTTTAAAAGAGCTTTAATTTTAACGGCTTAGCGAAGTTTCAAACGAACATTTGAATATGAAGATTTAAATACTGTCAGCAGAACAAACTTGATCTCACCCAAAGTCTTGATTAATAGTGGTTTTTTCTTGCATGGATTTCAGGGTGCTACGGCACCTACCGGCCCTTCCGTTTGAAGTTAACACTCTAAACTACGCACCTCGCTCCAAACTAAGTAGGCTACCGTCTGCCGCGAGCGTCAACGTAAACCATCCCCTTACCCCCTCGGATCGTAAGAAGGGTCGAAAGAAGCGTGGGTGAATGTGCAACACCTTTCCTTGTGTCGAGCGACAGACCACCCGATCGGCCTGACCACGATAATAACGCTGCATCTCCTGCCAGCCGATATTGAGAAAAAAACGATGAGACTGCATAAAAATAGGGGGGAGTAAAACTCCCCCTCCTGTACACCTAACCTAATGACTTTGATACTTTTTCATAAAGATCTTTGCTCAGATCTGGCAACGATGCCAACCGCTCTAACTCCACTGTCATCAAGGTTCGACGTTCGCCATCGACCTCTTTGAGCGCCATCAGTGGCGTCATGATCCGTGCGGCACATTGAGGGTTGATCCCATTCAGTGCGATCAGCTGATCGGTCAAGAAACGGTAACCGGAACCATCCGGTGCATGAAAACCATTGCGGTTGAGTGAAGCGAAAGCACCGATCAACGCCCGAACCCGGTTTGGGTTGGCCATATCAAACGCTGGATGAGCCATCGCCTGTTTGATATGCGTCAAAACATCGGTATTAGCAGCGGTTGCCACCTGCACAAACCATTTATCCATTACTAACGCATCGTCTCGCCATTGCTGTTCAAATGCCAGCATACAATCGGCTGCTCCAGGCAGGGCGCCTTGATTCAGTGCATTCAACGCCGCCAAACGATCGGTCATGTTATTGGCAGTATGGTACTGCTTTAGGCAAAGTTGCTCACTGTTGGCCTTACCGCCATGAGCCAATAGGAGCAGGCAAGCGTTCTTCAGCGCCCGCTCCCCCACCGCCGCGCCCGTTTGCTGGTATTCCGGTTGTATGCAGGCGCGGTAGCGCGCGCTCAGCTCATCTTCAAGTTCAAGACCCAACTGTGTCAGCGCCGCTTTGCGCGCGAGATGCAGGCTTTCGACATCCAAACCGGCTTTCTCCTGCGCCAATGCGGCTTCCGCTGGCAGCGTCAGGATCTCTGCAGCCAAAGCCGGATCCAATCCGTCATTGAGCACCACCGCCCGCAGCGCATCAACCACGGTCATGCTGAGCTGAGTCTGCTCCTCCTCGACCATGGCGAAGATCTGCTGCGCCAACAAGCGCTGACTGGCATCCCATCGAACAAAATCGTTCTTAGCGTGCGCGATCAACAAAGCCAGATCAGACTCGCTTTGTGGTTGCATCACCTTTACTGGCGCCGAGAAATTATCAAACAGCGACAACACCACAGGGCCGGCGATCTGCTCAAATTCCCAACTCTGCTCGGATCCGGTTAGATCCAGTACCGGGGCAACGGCTTTGCGGTCGATCAGCAGCGGCAGATCCTGACCTTGTTGGTTCAGCAACTGCAGGGCCACAGGGATATGCAGTGGCCGCTTCTGTGCTTGGTCCGGCGTGGCCGGCGTATGCTGCTTCAAGGTCAATCGATAGCGCTGAGCCACCGGATCGTACGACTCAGACACTTCGACCACCGGAGTGCCTGACTGACTGTACCAGAGGCTAAATTGCGTCAGATCCACCCCGCTGGCATCCGCCATGGCCGCCACGAAATCATCGCAGGTTACCGCCTGGCCATCATGCCGCTCAAAGTACAGCCGCATGCCCGCCTGAAAGCGTGCCTCCCCCAACAGGGTATGCAGCATACGGATCACTTCCGCGCCTTTGTCATACACAGTGACCGTGTAGAAGTTATTCATCTCGATCACTTTATCCGGCCGGATCGGGTGCGCCATCGGCCCGGCATCCTCGGCAAACTGATGGTTACGCATGGTTTTCACCGCCAAGATCCGGTTGACCACCTCTGAGCCGACATCCGATGAAAACTCCTGATCGCGAAACACCGTCAGACCCTCTTTCAGACTCAGCTGAAACCAATCACGGCAGGTCACCCGATTTCCGGTCCAGTTGTGGAAATACTCGTGGCCAATGATGGATTCGATCCGATGATACTCATCATCCGTCGCCGTTTGCGGATCCGCCAATACCGCCTTTGAGTTAAAGACGTTCAGTCCCTTATTCTCCATCGCTCCCATGTTGAAGAAATCGACGGCAACGATCATGTAGATATCCAGATCGTATTCCAGACCAAAGCGCTGCTCGTCCCATTGCATCGACAACTTCAGCGAATCCATCGCATGTTGACCGCGGGACAGATTGCCTTTATCAACAAACAACTCAAGCGCCACCTCGCGGCCTGAGACCGTGGTGTAGCGATCACGCAGCACATCAAAGTCACCCGCCACTAAAGCAAACAGATAACTCGGTTTGGGAAAAGGATCCTGCCACTGGGCGAAGTGCCGGCCATCCGCCAGATCGCCGCTGGCCACCTTGTTGCCGTTCGACAACAGATAGGGGTACAGGGCTTTATCCGCTTCTATACGCGTACTGTAACGCGCCAGAACATCGGGGCGATCAAGAAAATAGGTAATGCGCCGAAAGCCCTCAGCCTCACATTGAGTGCAATAGGCCCCACCGGACTTGTATAACCCTTCCAGGGCCGTGTTGTTGGCGGGGTCCAGCCAGGTCTCAACCGTCAGTTCGAACTCCGCGAGATCGGCCTGGATGATCATCCCATTCTCACCCACCTCGAAACGGTCAGCCGCCAAGGCTTCACCATTAATCGCCACACCAATGCACTGCAGCTGATCGCCGTCCAGCACCAACTGAGTGGCGGCGGGGTTTTGCCGCTTTACCTGTGAAACCGCGATCACCTGCGTGCCATGCTCTTCCAGTCGAAACAGCAGATCGACCGATCCAATGGTGTGATCGGCCGGACGGTAGTCGGCGCGCAATTTTGCTTGCATATCCTGCATCGGTTGCAGTCTCCTTACTTCCTGTTGGTAGCGGACATCATCGCAGCCGCCTGAATGCTTAGCGACAGTATATCCAATCGGAGATTGACCAGAAGCCACGCCCCGCAAATGAAGGCAACGAACGAACAGTTAATAACCTGTACTCACGTAAGTCATGGTTTCCGCTCCTGAAAAAAGCATGACGGGCTTGATGACTCACAGCGACATCAGCCCCAACTGCTGCAGCAAGACCAACCCGATGGCAAAAGGCGCAATATAACGCACTGACACCCGCCAAAGCCGATAGATAGCCACTTGAGTAGCAATGGTCCGCTGGCTGAGATCCCGCTTCACCACAAACCCGATAAATATCGCCGTCATCAAACCGCCTATCGGCAACATCAGGCTGGAGGTGAGGTAATCGATCGCATCAAACAGATGGAACTGGACACCGGCGATCTCCAGTTGAGCCCAAGGCGCACCGGTGAGCGAAAACACCGTCAACAAGCTCAGTAGCCAGATCCCCGCCCCTGCGGTGATCGCGGCATTCATACGACCAAAACCGCGTTTCTCCACTAGCCACGCAACCGACGATTCGATCAAAGCCAGTGCCGACGTGAACGCCGCCACCACCAGCATCAAAAAGAACAGGCCACCGAACAGTTGACCAAAGGGCATATCACCAAAGGCGATGGGCAAGGTCATGAAGATCAAACCGGGGCCTGCGCCGGGCTCCAGGCCATGGCCAAACACGATGGGATAGATGGCCAACCCCGCCAGCACGGCAACCACGGTGTCCATCAGCGCGATCAACACCGAGGTCTTCACCAGCGAGGTGTCATCCGGCAGATAAGCGCCGTACATGGTCATGATCCCGGACGCTAAGGAGAGCGTGAAAAAGCTATGGCCCAGCGCCACCAACACCCCTTTCCAGCTCAACTTGGAAAAGTCGGCACTGAACATGAAGTCGAATGCCGCCTGAAAGTTGCCGCGTTGCGCCGCATACAACACCATGATCACCAGCAACACAAACAACGCCGGCATCATCCAATTCACCGCACGTTCCAAGCCGTCCTTGACCCCAAACCCCACCACCACCACCGTGGTCGCTAAGATGGCAAAACTCCATGCCATTAGTGCATAGGGCTGGGCATTGAGCTGGGTAAACATCTGGGTGATCTGATCCGGTTTCAACCCGGTAAAACTGCCGCTAAATCCGTAATAGGTATAAGCCAATGCCCAGCCTGCGATCACCACATAAAAGCTGAGGATCAAAAATCCGCTGATCACCCCAAACCAGCCGACAATTGACCAACGTGGCGTCGCCCCTGAGGCCTCGGCTAATAAACGGGCGGAGCGGGACGGAGCCTGCCGGCCGAATTTGCCGATCATCACTTCCGCCATCATTATCGGGATCCCGATAAAAAAGATGCAAAACAGATAGACCAGCACAAAGGCGCCGCCTCCGTTTTCACCCATGATATATGGGAATTTCCAGATATTTCCTAAACCAACGGCCGCCCCAGTCGCAGCAAGGACATAGGTTAACCGACTGGACCAGCGAGCATGGGTCACCGTGCTACGGTTCATATTTATTCCTTGATGTTACCGTTGTGTAAACACCCTCATTTCTACACGCTCTGCGGACAACGAGCAAGGCTTCAGATACAAAAAACGCCACTGAAAAGTGGCGTTTTTATATATTTATTCGACAGTTATGACGGCTTTTTCTGTTTCGCTACGCGCGTCCAGTCAACCATGTCCAAGGTAATAGAGCCGGCCTCATCCAGCAGGAAATCGGGTACTTCCAGCTCGTCAGCATCAGCCAGATCTTCCACCGGTGGCATATCATGCAAAGCGCGACGGACATTCATCCGCGCCAGTGCGCGCTGATCATCCGCTTCATCTTCGGCACGTCGCTCGGCAATATTTAACGAGATCCAGCCTTTGTCTTTATTGGCGCGATAGCGCTCAATATCATCATTCAGCATAGAGAACTCGACATTGTCGCCGGCACGCGTCTGATGACGTTGGCTCAGATAGCTGACCATATCCGGTGCGATCTGATCCAAGGTACCGTATCGCGCTCGAGGCACGGAATCCCAAGGCAAAGCGTTCTTCTCCTGAGATTCACCAAACTCCCCGTCCATGACGTAACTTGGGAACAGCAGATCTGGACTCACTCCTTTGAGCTGCGTGCTTCCTCCATTGATGCGATAGAATTTCGCAATGGTGTAGGTCACGTTCCCCATCGGCTTGTCATACAGATCGTAGATCCGCCCCAACTGGCGATGCTGCTGTACCGTGCCCTTGCCGAAGGTTTGCTCACCAACGACCAAAGCTCGACCATAATCCTGCATTGCCGCGGCAAAGATCTCCGACGCCGATGCACTGTAGCGATCGACCATCACCGTCATCGGGCCGTCGTAAGCCAACTTCCCATCGCTATCACCATTGACCGTGATGCGACCACGCTGATCGCGGATCTGGACCACCGGACCTTGGCGAATAAACAGGCCGGACAACAGGCTGGCTTCGCTCAAAGCACCGCCACCATTGCCCCTCAGATCGATGATCAGGCCCTCTACATTCTGCTCTTCCAGTTTTACCAGCTCACTGGCAACGTCCTGGCTGATGTTCATGTAGAAGCTTGGAATGTTGATCACACCGAGTCGACGCGCCTGATCATTGCCTTGATCGATCTCAAGCACCTCTGACTTCACAGCGCGATCTTCTAATCGAACCTTATCTCGGGTGATCTCAATGGTACGGGCTCTGGCATTGTTGCCATCTTTTGCCGCCAGCACTTCCAGTGTCACGACGGTGTCTTTCGGGCCCTTAATGAGCTCCACAACATCGTCCAAACGCCAGCCAATGACATCGACGATCTCTTTGCCAGCTTGGCCAACACCGATGATCCGATCTTCCGGCTTCAAGTCACCTTGCAGATCCGCAGGACCACCGGTCACCAGTGAGCGGATCACCGTGTAGTCATCGTTCATCATCAACACAGCCCCGATCCCCTCGAGAGACAGGTTCATCTCCTGCTGGAATCGGTCCGCATTACGCGGAGAAAGGTAACTGGTGTGCGGCTCTACCGTATAGGCAAAGGCGTTCATGGCGCCTTGGAATACGTCTTCACTCTGGGTCTGAGTCAGGCGCTTGATGGCGTTACGATAACGCTTTTCAAGCATGGATTGGATCTCATCCCACTCCTTGCCCGTCATCGCCAGGTTCAGCGCATCGTATTTGACCCGCTGACGCCAAAGCTCATCGAGCTCCGCCGTATTCACCGGCCAAGCGGCCTCTTCCCGGTCAAAGTCATACTTATCGCCAGGCGAATCGAAATCGATCTCATCTTCAAGCAGCGTCAATGCATAGCTCAAACGCTCAAATCGTCGTTGCATCGAGAGTTCGAACAAGTCGTAGACTTTGTCCAGATCGCCCTGAGTAATGTCATTGACGAAGCGATCGCGCAACGTTTCGAATTTCGCGACATCGGAGGCCAGCAGAATGGACCGGTTAAAGTCCAACTGCTGCAAAAATCGATCGAACGCCTGACTGGAAAACGCTTCGTCGAAGCTCACTTGACGATAGTGCGAGCGAGTGAACAGATCCGTCACCCGTTTACTGGCTACCTTATGCTGAGATTCCTGCTTTAATTCAGGCAGATCGCTCAGCGAATAATCCGTGGTATCTGCAAATGCTTGCGCACTAAGCAGTACGCCCGCGATCACAGCGGATAAGGTTCTCTTAATCATCAACTCGCAACTCCTTCTGGCACGATACGCAAAATTTTTAAACGCGAATGTGCTCGGCTTTGACCTTAACAGTTAAACCGGACTCCAGTCGAACCATGACGTCATCGCGGTTCAGATCGACTACAACCCCTTTGGCCGGAGTCCGACCCAGCTTCACCATGACGGTTTGATTTACGCTGAGCTTATCTGCTGAGACTTTCTCCAGCGGCGGGAGGTTCCGCTTCTGTTCAACTTTTTGTGCCGGTTTAGACTTAAGCTTAGCCGGTTTTGCTTTCTCGGCGCGCTCCGCACGCGCAGGACGACGACGCTCTTTAGCTGCCTTCGGATCCTTCGCTTGCTTCTCTTGACGAGCCGCTTTCGCTCGCTCCTGACTCTCTTTCAGCGTCTTCTCAGCATGCTCAATGTGCTCGGCGTCAAGCGCACCACAGTCGTTGCCGTCCAGATCAACCCGAACCGCGCCAGCTTTAGCGCAGCGCAGGTAGCGCCAGCTGTTGGTGTAACGACGAATGGCCTGGCGCAGTTGAGTCTTGCTGACCTTCTCGTCCCCTTCTAAGCGCTCTGCCAAGTCTTGAAACAAACCAATTTTTAAAGGCTTTGCGTCACCTTCTACGGTAAAGCAAGCGGGGAAACGTTCCGCCAAATAGGCGATCACTTCCTTCACGTCCTTCAGCTTTTCGGTGGTTTCTGGGGTGTTGTTTTGTTCAGTGGTCATCAAACTCTTCCTGGCCCTGCTCTGGGTCAAAATGGGAAAATAGTGCTTCGACGAAAGTATCGATCATTTCGTCATCCAACTCTAGGAGTTGTGGGTTATGTTGCCAATCCAGCCAAATCGACTCCAACATCTCCTCTAGGAGGATGGTATCGACGTCATCATCGGCCTTATCGTATACGGCATGATACATACGATTGAGATTTTCTGCGGCAAGGGTCTCCTCGCCTTCCCACTCACCGACTTCAGATGGTTCCATCAGGTAAGTGTGAATATCTACATGTTCTTTCAAGCGTGTTGCTCCAAATGTTGCTGAAGTACATCAACAAGCATTCGCAATCCATCGACGTCAGCCTGACTGAAACGCGCGATCTCCGGGCTATCGATATCCAATACCCCGATGATCTGCTCTCGTACCCTGATCGGCAACACCACCTCCGAAGCGGAAGCCGCATCGCACGCAATGTGACCCGGGAATTCGTGAACATCCATGACTAACTGATCTTCGCCGGTCGATACCGCCGTGCCGCACACACCTTTCCCTACCGGGATCCGCACACAAGCCACTTGCCCTTGAAAAGGCCCAAGAACCAATCCATCAGGCGTATCCAGCAAGTAAAAGCCAGCCCAGTTAACCCGGTCCAGTGCGTTATAGATCAGCGCAGAGAGATTAGATAGATTTGCGACGACATTTGCCTCGCCATCGATCAGGCTTTTCGCCTGTCGCGACAGCAGAGCGTAGTCTTGAAATTCAGCAGACGACATCTTCAAAATTTTAGAATAATAATCAGCCTGCCATTAACACAGTTTCGCCACCCAGAGTCAAGGTGAAAGCGCCAGTTCGGCGGCTAACTGCGCACAGATTCAACGCCTGTCAGCTCAGGTTCAGTGATGATAGACTAAGGTACTGAATTTAGGATGAAGAAAAGGATCAGGGAACGTTTTGCTCCAGAAAGCCATCTTGTGCCCTACCTGCGACACGTTGATCAGCAAAGCCACGCTTCGCCATGGGATCAAAGCCTATTGCCCGCGCTGCGCCAGTCAGGTGTATCACCAGCCCTATTGCGATCTGGCCGGTCTGGCCGCCATGACGCTGGCTGCGTTGATGATCTATTTCCCGGCGAACCTCCTGCCGATCTTAGAGATCAACCTGGTCGGCAACCTACGCAGTACGACGGTGCTGCACGGCGCACTCACGGTCTTTGAGCAAGGCTATTGGTTGGTTGCCATTGCCGTGATCCTGACCGGATTGGTCGCCCCCTTGCTGCTCATGCTCTCCATCCTCTGCCAACTCTGGTTGCTGAAAACGAGACGGTATCCCCACCTCCTGCGCTGGCTGCTGCTGCGCCATAAAACCCTCAACGAGCTGTGCATGATTGAGATCTATCTGATCAGCCTGTTTGTTTCGATCTTCAAGTTAATCGACATTGCTGATCTGACCTACGGATGGGGCATCTTATGTTATATACTGCTGTTTATCATGATTTTTTATGTGCAGTACGAGTATAACTCGCAACGTATGTGGGACTACTATGAACGTCAGGCCGAGTCCTAAGTTGCGACTCTGTAGCGGGTGCGAATTAACCACGGGCGCAAAGAGCCACTGCCCCCGCTGTGGTACCGCCCTGTTTGATCGGCGCCCAAACAGCCTGCAATACAGCTGGGCTCTGTTGATCACCGCGGCGATATTGCTGTTTCCCGCCAATACGCTCCCGATCACCCAATTTACCAATCAGGGCCTGACGACCTACGACACCATCTATAGCGGGATCGTATCCTTAGTGGATAACGAGATGCCCGCCATCGCCGTGATCGTCTTCACCGCATCGGTCGCGGTGCCTATTGCCAAAGTGATCGGTTTAACCCTGATCCTGCTGACCATTCAGCGTCAATGGCCATTGTCGAAAACCCGGCTCACCCGCTACTTTCACATCATTGAATTCATTGGCCGTTGGTCAATGCTTGATCTATTTGTGATCTCCATCGTTGCCAGCTTAATCAACATGGGGCAACTGCTTCATGCCAAACCGGCGCCTGCTGCCACCTACTTTGCGCTGGTTATCTTGCTCACCCAATTGGCCGCTAAGTGCCTTGATCCTCGCCTTTTATGGGATCTTGAAAAGAAGCCTCACCATGACTGAAGTACACCAACCACAGATCCGCCGGAAAAAGAATCTCTCACCGATCTGGATCCTGCCCATCCTTGCTGCCTGCCTGGGCCTCTGGCTGTTGTTCAGCTACATCCAGCAACGCGGCACCAATATCCAAGTGGACTTCCCCAGTGCCGCGGGGATCGAAGCCAATAAGACGCTGGTTCGTTACCAAGGGATCGTGGTTGGCCAAGTCACCAACGTGAAGCTGGCCTCTGATCAGCAATCGGTCAACGTCAGCATCAAGATGGATCACAGCGTCGATGATCTGCTGCGCAAAGGGGCGCATTTCTGGTTGGTGACCCCCAAGGCATCGTTAACCGGTTTTGAAGGGCTCGATGCCCTGTTCTCCGGCAACTACATCACCATGGCACCGGGTACCGGCGCCAAAAAAACGCACTTCGAAGGTCAGTTTGAACCGCCGGTGGCCAGCCGAATGATGGATGGCCTGCCGCTTCAGATCATTGCGCCGCAACGTGGTTCGCTGGACATCGGTAGCGCCATCTACTTTCAGCAAGTTAAGGTTGGTGAGATCGTCAACTTTCAGCTGGATCAGGACCAACACCGAGTGATTTTCGATGCAGAGATCGAGAGCCGCTATCGCTCGCTGGTGCGTCATAACAGCCGTTTCTGGAACACCTCAGGTGCGGCCATCGACGCCAGTCTGCAAGGCGTGAAGGTTGAGCTGGAAAGCCTGGCCAGCCTGCTGGCTGGGGGCATCGCGTTCTCCTCCCCAGAGGATGGTCACCCCCCGGCCCCGGATCAATCATTTGCGCTGTACGACGACGCCAAGGCAGCAAAGCCGCAACAACGCATTACCCTGTATGCCGACGACGCAGAGGGGATCAACGTCGGGGCCGGCATCCGCTACCGTGGCGTAACCCTCGGCCAGATCGAACAGGTCAACCTGACCGAGCAAGGGGTTGAATTCAATGCCAGCATCGACAATCGCTATGCGTCATTCTTACGCAGCGAAACCCAGTTTAGCCGGGTCAGTGCCAAACTCGGCCTCGATGGGCTCGAGCATGTAGAAACCCTGTTGCTGGGCGACTTTATCCGGATCTGGCCCGGTCAAGGCGACAGCGCCGAGCGGTTCGAATTGCTCTCGGCGACACCGCAACAACTGGAGAATGGCCGTCTGTTCACACTGGAACATGAACAGTTGCATGGCGTCAGTATCGGCGCCCCTATTCGCTACCGTGGCGTCACGGTTGGCGAGATCCTCGACGTTGCGCTGACCGACAGCGGCGTCGAAACCCAGATCTGGCTCGATACGCCCCATCACGAGCGGGTTAAGATCAACAGTCGATTCTGGGTTCAGGCAGCGCTGGACATCCGCGCCGATCTCGCGCAGCTGACCATACAGTCTCAGCCGTTGGGTCAGCTCATGGCCGGTGGACTGAGCTTTAGCAGTGGCGATGCCCCCGTCGCCGACAGCGCGCAGCGCTTTCGTCTCGCACCGGATCGAGACAGCGCCTTTGTCGCGGAGCCGCTGCGTTTCACCCTCCAAGCTCACGCGCTCAATGGTTTGGGCATTGGCGCCCCGCTGCTCTATCGAGAATTGGAGATCGGACAGATCGAGCGGATCGCGCTGGAGCAAGGGGAGCTGGAACTGCAGTTGAGCATCGACGATGAGTACCGCAACTTGCTCACGCCCAGCAGCCGCTTCTGGCACCACAGTGGGGTTAAGATCGCCGGCTCGCTGGCCGGCGTCGAGGTACAGGCCGGTCCATTGCCGACACTACTGCGCGGTGGCCTCAGTTTTGACAATTTGGATCCCAACGCCGCCCCCGGCATGCCGGAGCACACACACGTCTTCGCCAGCCGAAACGCAGCGATGCAACCCGGCGAGCCCATCGAGCTGTTCCTGTCTGCCCAGCATCCGATCCAAGCCGGAGCCGACATTCGTTTTCAAGGCCATAACGTGGGTAAGACGACACAGGTTGAGCTCACCGATGATCTGAAAGATCAACGGATCCAAGCCGAATTACACCGTCGATGGGCCGATCAATTCCGCCGCATGGACAGTCAGTTCTACCTGGTGAGCGCTCAGATCGGCCTAGGCGGGATCCGCAACCCGGAAACACTCTTACTGGGCAACCACATCGCCGTGCTGCCGGGCAGCGAACCTGAGCTTGCAACTCAGTTCAATGTGGCCGCGACCCCACCGGTGATGGCACCGTTTGGTGACGGGCTTCGCTTAGTGTTGGATCAGCAACGGCTGGGCTCATTGCACATCGGCAGTCCGGTGTTATATCGCCAGATCAAGGTCGGCGAGGTGATCCACACCCGTCTGGCTGAGGATGGCGCCTCGGTGGATATCGAGCTGCAGCTCATGCCCCAGTATCAACACCTGGCCAATCGCTCGAGTCAATTCTGGAACGCGTCCGGACTGAACATCGACATTGGCCTGTTCTCCGGTGCCGAGATCCAGTCCGAATCACTGGAAACCTTGCTGTCCGGCGGGATCGCCTTTGCCACGAAAGACACCACCACCAGCGAAAATCAGTTAAACGACGGTGATCGTCTGCCACTGAACAGCAAACTCAATTCCGCATGGCTGAAATGGCAACCTCTGTTGTAGCTAGGCCAGAGTGATAATTCGCGGCCGCTCGATACACCGAGCGGCCGCTATCCATTAACCCGTTAGCCAAAGAACCAATAGGCCACCGCGATCGCCGCAAGGATCCCGGCCAGATCGGCCAGCAAGCCACAGGGGATCGCATGCCGCGTGCGGCGGATCCCGACCGCACCAAAATAGACCGCCAGCACATAGAAGGTGGTTTCGGTCGAGCCTTGAAACACCGACGCCAACCGCCCGGCAAAGGAATCCACCCCTTCACTGGCCAACGTATCCAACATCATGGCACGGGCACCGGAGCCACTAAACGGCTTCATTAACGCCGTCGGCAACGCTTCGATAAAACGGGGATCCCAGCCCAAACTATCGACGAGAAGTCTCACCCCCCACAACACGCCATCGAGCACACCAGAGCCGCGTAAGCTGCCGATCGCCAGCAGCATCGCCAGTAAGTAGGGGATCAGTCGCACCGTAGTATGCAATCCCTCTTTGGCACCGACGATAAACTCATCAAACAAAGCCACCTTGCGCCACGCGCCGACCGCCAGGATGGTCATGATCAACGCAAACAGGATCGCATTGCTCCACAGCACCGAGAACTGTTGCAACTGCACGGTCGTATACGCCGACAGGTTGGCCAATAACGCCGCCAACAAAGCAAAGCCGCCACCAAACCACAGCAGCAGCACCTTGTCCCACAACCGGATCCGCTGCACCAAACAGGTGATCAACAAGCCCGTGAGGGTTGACGCGCAGGTCGCCAACAAGATGGGAATGAACACATCCGTTGGATTGGCCGCCCCTTGCTGAGCGCGATACAACAACACCGCGATGGGAAACAGGGTCACCGACGAGGTGTTAAGCACCAGAAACAGGATCTGCGCATTACTGGCCACGGCCTTATTCGGATTAAGGCTTTGCATCTGCTCCATGGCACGGATCCCCATCGGCGTGGCGGCATTATCCAACCCCAGCGCATTGGCCGACAGGTTCATGGTCACCGAGCCCAACGCAGGATGGCCTCTTGGGATCTCAGGCATCAAGCGGGCAAATAAGGGGGAGAGCAAACGCGCCAGAGCATCGATCAGGCCGCCACGCTCGCCGATCTTCATCAGGCCCATCCACATCGCCATGATCCCCGCTAGGCCGATCCCGATCTGCACCGCCAACTCCGCCATGGCGAACAGTTGCTGCAGCCAACGAGAAAACACCTCAGCGTCGCCCAACCACCATTGGCTCAAGCAGCCCAAGGCCGACACCAGGAAGAATCCGCCCCACACTCTGTTTAACACGCCCTGCTCTCCTCGCTTTCCCTATGCTATAGTTGCCGCCGATTTTTCCCTCAGGAACCGTACTATGGTCCAGTTTCCGCAGGCATTTCTCGACAGCATCGAGGCCATCTTACCTGCCCACCTCAATCTTGACGACTTTGTCGCCATCAGTCAGCAGCCGTTGCGCCGCGCGATCCGGGTCAATACCCTGAAGATCAGCGTGGCAGAATTTGAGCAAGGCATGACCGCCCAAGGCTGGCGCCTGACCCCAGTGCCTTGGTGCGCGCAAGGATTTTGGCTGGATCGGGACAACGATGATAATCAACTGGGTAATACCCCAGAGCATTTGGCGGGCTTGTATTACATCCAGGAAGCGTCGTCGATGATGCCGCCCACCGCGTTATTTGCGCTGGCCAACGCACCACAACACGTACTCGATGTTGCATCGGCACCCGGCTCGAAGACCTCGCAGATGGCCGCGTTGATGGGCAATGAGGGGGTGTTGATCGCCAACGAATACTCCTCGAGCCGGATCAAGAGTCTGCACGCCAACATGCAGCGCTTGGGGATCCGCAATGTTTCACTGACCCACTTCGACGGCAAGGTCTTCGGCCCGACCCTGCCCGAACAGTTTGACGCCATCCTGCTGGATGCGCCCTGCTCGGGCGAAGGCACGGTTCGCAAAGATCCCGACGCGATGAACAATTGGAGCATGGAAGCGATCCACAGCATCGCCGACGTGCAAAAGTCCCTGATCGACTCGGCCTTTGCCGCCCTCAAGCCGGGCGGTGTCATGGTCTACTCCACCTGTACCTTGTTGTCAGAAGAAAACCAAGCGATCTGTTGGTACCTCAAGCAGCAGTTCCCGGAGCAGGTAGAGTTTATCTCCTTAGCCGAGCTGTTCCCCGGTGCCGAGCGTGCCTGCACCGAAGAGGGGTTTCTCCATATCTGGCCTCAAATCTACGACTCAGAAGGGTTCTTTGTCGCGGCGATCCGCAAAACCGGATCGATCGATACCGAGCATAAACCGCCGCACCTAAGAGCCTTTCCGTTTGCCCACGCCAAACGAAAGCAGATCGCGGAATTGTCCGAATACTTCGACAGCCAACTTGGCCTGACTCTGCCTGCCGGGCAGATCATGGAGCGCGAGAACACACTGTGGTGGTTCCCCGAGGGGTTAGAACAATACATCGGCAAGATCCGCATGAACCGATTGGGGATCCGACTGGCTGAGGTGCACAAGCACGGCTTTAAGACGCAACATGAAGCCATCATGTCATTGCCGCTGGCCAGCAACAAAACGGCTCAGTTGGATCGCGAGCAAGCCACCCAATATCTGATGGGCCGGGACGTGATCATGAATAACCCCGGCGCCAAGGGTGAGGTGATCGTGACCTTCGACGGCCATCCGCTGGGCCTGGCGAAATGGGTCAAGAACAAGCTGAAAAACGGCCTGCCTCGTGAATTGGTCCGGGACAAGATCAGCGTCTGCTGAACCAGCCTCATTCTGGTTGAGCGAACCCAAAGCAAAAAAGGTGCATAAATTGCACCTTTTTTTAAACCTCGGCTACACTTGCGTGATATCACCGCAGCGAAACTTCAATCCTTCACTGCAGTGGCACTTCCCCTAAGCCTGTGACATCGGAATGGTTGCGGGCTTTTTTTTGTCCGCAAAACGCCGCTTACGCCAGCTTAAACAACCGATGGAAGTTGGCGCCAGTGGCTGTCACCAATTCGTCGAAACGCACCTGCTTGAGATCCGCCACATATTGAGCCACCTCATGCACGTACGCAGGTTGGTTCGTCTTGCCGCGGTATGGCATTGGTGCCAGATAAGGCGCATCGGTCTCAACCAGCAAGCGATCCAGTGGGATCTTTCGCACCACGTCACGGAGCGCTTCGGCATTACGAAAGGTGACGATCCCTGAGATGGAGATATGCAGGCCCAGATCCAGCGCGGCCTTAGCCATCTCCCAGTTCTCGGTGAAGCAGTGCAGTACCCCGTGCTCGGCCCCGCACTCGCGCAGGATCCCGATGGTGTCTTCACGGGCATCACGGGTATGGATGATCAAAGGCTTATCCAACTGACGGGACAGTTCGATGTGATCAGAAAAGGCCTGCTGCTGGGCCGCTACCGTGTCTTTGCTGTAGTAGTAGTCCAAGCCGGTTTCGCCCAGTGCGACCACCTTAGGATCCGCCGCCTCTTGCGCCAACCACTGACGGTCGTAGCCATCCTTCACATCAAGTGGGTGGATCCCGCAGGAGATCACCACATCATCGAAAGGCGCAGCCAAAGCCTTCATACGCGGGTAGCCAGACTGACTGACTGAGACACACAGCATCTTCTCGACACCGCGGGCACGGGCCCGATCCAAGATGGGGGCAAGCTGTTGGGGATCATCGCCTTCGATCAGGCGATCCAGATGACAATGGGAGTCAATAAGCACAAGTAGTCGTCCGCTGTTTTTCACTAAGCGGCACAGGGTAAACCCAATCGGATCCAGGATCTACATGGTTGAGGTCAATTGCTCAGAACTCAGCTCACCAACCAGTAACTGCTCGATGCGCGGCTTATGGGGATTGTCTTCGATACGAAAGCCCAAGCCCACACCCGGTGGCCGGCCGCCTTGGGATCCCAGCGGGTTGCACCACACGACGACCCCTTCAAACGTCAACCATTCATCCGAGTCCGGCAGCGTATAGCGTGCGGTCAAGATCTCCCCTAATGGGTACTCTTTACTGCTAACAAAGAACAAACCACCGTGGCGAATAAAGGGCATGTACGCCCGATATAGCTGCGCCGTCGTATCGAATTGAGCTTCAAGCACTACCATAGACATCCCTGCATTGGCTCGGCTAACTACCGATGTAACTGACTTAAAAGTCGCTGAAAAATGGCAGCGAGATTGACACCAGACTGACGCTCTAACCACTGGATCTGCGTCATGATCTGCGGCATTACCGCATAATAACGCGCCATTCGCTCAGGTTCGAGCCGTATGGCCCCTAACAACTCAAAGTACAGCACTTTTAATAACATAGCGCCACTTTCTGCCGGAATAGCGGCCAACTTAGGTTCCAGCAACCCACTTTTCAAACTCTGGCGCCACCAACCGCGCCATTGCTTTATCTGATCGATCTCGCCGGTCTCAAGCCACTGTTTCAGCAGCACAGGGCCGCCGATCAACCGCTCCCAGTAGGGCCAGGTGCCCAGTCGCTGTCGCTCACCGCCAAGATACTGCTGTAACTGCTGCTCCGTTGCCGCAGGCACCTTCAGTCGCTGACAGCGGCTGGCGATGGTTGGGAGTAGTTGTTGCGGGCTGTGGGTCAGCAGCACCAGATAGACCCCGGGCATGGGCTCCTCCAAGGTCTTGAGCAACGCATTCGCTGCCGCCCCATTCATCCGCTGTGCATGATGGATCAGCACCACGCGGGCGCCCCCTTGGTGCGCCGTGCCGGTCAACTGACTGATCAGTGCACGCACCGCATCGACCTTGATCTGGCTCCCATCCGGTTCAAGATCGATCCGATCCGGATGATGACCACTGGCCAGCAGGGTACAGCTGCGACAGTGGCCACAACCCGTCCCCTGCTCACAAAGCAGCGCCGCAGCCATCTGCTCAGCAAGCTCACGCTTGCCCAGCCCCGCCATACCGTGCAGCAACACGGCATGACCCAGCCGACCGCTTTGCCGACTCTGCAGCCATTGCTGCCAGGCGCCATGCAACCAAGGCAACTCCTGCAACATCATCACAGATGGCGCTCCAAACACGCACAGATCGCGCGATGCACATCGGCCATCGGCTGCGAGGCGTCAATGGAGACAATGCTGTCTACCTTATCGGCAGCCGCCAGATAGGTTTCCCGAGCCCGAAGGAAGAAGTCGATCTGCTCCTGCTCGATGCGATCCAACGCCCCCCGCTGACGGGCACGCTCTAGGCCAACTGCGGGATCGATATCCAGATACAGGGTCAGATCCGGTGCAAACGTGCCTAAGGTGATCTGCGCCAATGACGCCACCTGCGCTGACAGACCACGTCCGCCCCCTTGATACGCTTGCGAGCTAAGATCGTGTCGATCCCCCAGCACTACGGCGCCCCGGGCCAACGCTGGCTTGATCACGGTTTCAACCAACTGCGCACGGCAAGCGTAGACCATCAGCAGCTCTGTCATCGGTGCCATGGCTTCTTGCCGTGGTGCTTTCCAGATCTCTCGGATCTCCTCCGCCAGCGGCGTACCGCCCGGCTCTCGGGTGTTGACGATCTCTCGCCCAGGAAAGCGTTGTGCCAACCAATCGTTGACCAAGGCCACAGCGCTGCTCTTACCCGCGCCTTCCAGCCCCTCAATGACGATAAATGTGCCGTTACTCATGATCTCTTATTTCTGATATAGCGGTTCACTGCGTTGTTGTGCTCACGCAATGTCCGGGAAAATTGATGCGTTCCGTCCCCTTTAGAAACGAAATACAGATAATCGCTGTCGGCCGGATGTGCGGCCGCCTCGAGCGAAGCCAACGATGGGTTGGCGATCGGGGTCGGCGTTAAGCCGTGCATCCGGTAAGTGTTATAAGCGGTGGGCGTATCCAGGTGCTTGCGGGTGATCCGCCCCTGATAATCCTCAGCGCCATATATCACGGTCGGATCCGTTTGCAGCCGCATGCCTTGGCGCAGGCGATTAACGAACACCGCACTGACCAGATCGCGTTCATGCGGCGCACCGGTCTCCTTTTCGATGATCGAGGCGAGGATCAACAACTCATACGCGTTCTTGAGCGGCAACCCTTCTGAGCGCTCATCCCAGATCCGGACCAATTCCTGCTCCATTCGGCGATAGGCCCTTAACAGCACTTCGCTGTCTTTGGTGCCATCGGTAAAGGCATAGGTATCCGGAAACAGCCAGCCCTCAGGGTTACTTTGCTCAACCGCCAATAGGGCCTGCAGATCGGTCACCCCATCGAGTGTGGCTTCGATCCTAGGGTGCTGCTGCAACTGGGTTAACCAGTCGGCAACCGTTCCGCCTTCAACCAGAGTGATCTGAAACTGCATCTCGTCGCCACTCACCAGCAGCGACAACGCGTCACGAACGCTCATCTCTGAGCTCAGCTGATAGGTGCCCGCTTTGATCGCCGTAAGCTCAGGCTCAAGCCGCAAACCCAATCGCAGCCACAGGGTCGAGTCCACCCAGCCCGCCTGCTGCCAACGCGCCAGCAAGCCACCAACCGACTGGCCATTGGCCAAACTGACTTCCTGCTCCCCCTCCATCGCCAAGGGCGACGCCATCGCCTGTTGGATCTGATAGTAGCTGTAACCTGTCACTGTCATTCCCGCAGTGATCCCCAGGCTTCCTGCCCATACCAATCCCTTCATCCAGGCTTTTAACGCCATAACGCTCCCGCATTAATAATATGTTGTGTCGTTGCCATGCTCGGCAGTGCCTGTCCATTCAAGCAACGAACGGGCAAAACACCCATCAAACAGTTACTGATGAACAACTCCTCACATGCCGCCAGTTGGCCAACCGAGATAGGCTCGATGACCACCCGATAGCCAAGCTGGGGCAACAGGATCAGCAGATGCTGACGCATCACCCCCGCCACCCCTGCGCTGTGCAAGGGCGGTGTCACAATGCGGTCCGCCAGCACCATAAACAGGTTACCGGCACACGCCTCGATCACCGCGCCGTGTTGATCCAAAACGACCAGATCGTCCACAGACCGTTGTGCACACTCCTGCTTGAGCAAAACCTGTTCGGTTCGTCCTAGGGTTTTCAATCCAACCAAAGGCCCACCAACAGCCAATCGGATCCGTGCCACTGCGAGAGCCACACCGGTTTGCTGTTGTCGAGCATAAAGCGAAGGGAAGGCGTTCAAGGAAAGAATGCGGCGCGGCGTCGCCCAGCATTGACCAGCATAGCCCCGGCCCGCGCTGCCCCGGGTCAAGGTTAGGCGCAAACACGCCAGAGCCTGATCATGCACGGCATGGTGGATCTCACGCTCCAGCTCAGCCCAGTCCGGCTCAGCTAAAAATAGCCGCTCACATGCCTGCGCCAAGCGGGCTTGATGCAGCGGCCAAAGCACCACCGCACCATGGCGTACCAACATGGTCGTGAAATGACCGTCCGCCAATGTTAAACCACGATCATCCGCCGCAACCGTATGCTGGCGCTGACCGTCAACCCAGATCGCCATTAACCGTCCTGACTGATCCGGCTGGCGATCGCACCGTCCTGGCCTCGGTACTTGGCATCGGAGCGTTTGCTGTAGGGCTTGGCACAGTCATGATTGAGCACCTCAAAATTCAACGCCCCAATAGGCATGCCTGGACGCAGCGCCAACGGCAACTTACCGGAATTGAAAAACTCCAGCACGATATTGCCAGACCAGCCGGGATCGATCCTGTGTGCCGTCACATGCACCATCAAACCTAACCGGGCTAACGAGGAACGTCCATCCAACCACCCCACCACATTGGCTGGTAGGGTCACCGACTCATGGGTGATCCCCAGCGCCAGCTCACCAGGGTGCAAAAAGAACGCCTTATCATCGTCAATAACGATCTCGTCGCTCATCACGTTTTCCAGCGCGGATTGCACCTCTTCGCGGGGGCCGGACAGATCGATAAAGGGGGCGGTGTGATCCTGAAACACCCGAAATTTGCGGCCCAGCGCGACATCCACGCTCACACCGCTGATCTTGTCGGAGCCCGGGCGGGGCTCCATGATGATCTTGTCTTGATCCAGGTATTGCTCAATCTCGATATCGGTCAGGCGCATCCATTAATCCTGTTGTTATTGATGTTATTTTATTCGCCATGCATCAGCTGGCGGATCTTGGCCTTTAGGATATCAATGGCGATGCGGTTCTTACCACCACGAGGGACGATAATATCCGCGTGCTGCTTGGAAGGATCGATAAATTGCAGGAACATCGGCCGAACCGTGCTCTGGTATTGATCGATCACCGATTCCATTGATCGGCCGCGCTCTTCCACATCGCGGGTCAAGCGACGAATAAAGCAGATATCTAACGGTGTATCCATAAAGATCGACGCGTGCATCTGCTCACGTAACTTCGGCTCTGTCAGCAGCAAGATCCCCTCCAGGATGATCACCTTCTTCGGCGACACCGGCAGGGTTTCCTTCATGCGCGTATGTTCGACGTAGCTGTAGGTCGGAACCTGGACGGTCTTACCCGCTTTCAGCTCGATCAGGTGCTGACACAGCAGCTCATGATCCAACGCACTGGGGTGGTCATAGTTCGTTTGAACCCGCTCTTCCATGGTGAGGTGGGACTGATCCTTGTAATACGCATCCTCATTGATCACCTCGATCTGATCCGTACCCAGATCGCGACGCAGTTCCTTGTAGATGGTGCGGGCGATAAGGCTCTTGCCTGAGGCGGAGGCACCGGCGATACCGATGATGACGCATTGCTCTTTTGTGGTCATAGTGCTTAGGATCTCAACACAGAGTTTAGGGCTAAAACAGGGACCCAGGTCCCCTTATTCCAGGGTGATCTCGATCGCCAGAGACTGGGGCTCTGACTGACGGATCAACGCCGCTGCGGTCTTGCGCGCAATGGCTTTATAGGCTTGAGCGATCTCACCGTCCGGCTCGGCAACGACACTGGGATGGCCATTATCGACCCCCTCGCGTACCGTCACATTCAGTGGCAATTCGCCCAAAAGCGGCACATTGTAACGCTTCGCCGTTTCTAGTCCACCACCGTGTCCAAATGGATGTTCCTTGCTGCCACATTGATTACAGACGTGATAGCTCATATTTTCCACGATCCCGAGCACCGGAATGTTCACCTTATTAAACATGGTGATCCCTTTACGCGCATCCGCGGTCGCGATCTCCTGCGGTGTGGTGACAATCACCGCGCCCGACACCGGCACCTTCTGTGACAGGGTCAGTTGGATATCCCCGGTGCCCGGCGGCATATCGATCACCAAGTAGTCCAGCTCGGGCCACTGGGTTTCATTCACCAACTGCACCAGCGCACCGGCGGCCATCGGGCCACGCCAAACCGCCGCATTGTCTTCGGTCACCATAAAGCCCATCGACATGGCCGATACGCCATGCGCAAACGCCGGCTCCATCGTCTTGCCGTCTCGACTGACCGGACGAAAGTCCTGGCAGCCCAACATGATCGGCACGGACGGACCGTAGATATCCGCATCCAGCACACCCACCCGCGCGCCTTCGGCGGCCAACGCCAACGCCAGGTTCACCGCGGTGGTCGACTTACCCACGCCCCCTTTGCCGGAGCCCACGGCGATGACGTTACGAACATTGGCGATCGGCGCGATGCCGCCCACCCGGATCTCAGGCACTGCGAGGCCCAGCTCACACTCCACCTCATCGATCCCCGGCAGCTCCGCCAGCGCCTGAGTCAAACTCATCACCCGCTCGCGATACTGGCTCTGACACGGGTATGGCACGACCAATCCAACCTGCAGGCAGGTCCCATCAAGGGCCAAAGCGCGAACCATGCCGGCGCTGATCAGATCCTGCTCCAGCTCCAGATCCTGAATTTGCCCTAATCGCTGCAGCACCTGGCTCGATAGTGGCTCTTTAAGCGCATTGCGGATCGCATTTACATTGTCTATCTGGTTCACAAACCGAGTCCCTTTTGTTCAGTTGGCCACAGTGTATCAGAACCGGTCGCTAAACAGAGTCCCTAAGCTGGCGACAAAGCGTGCGGCTGAGCGCTTGTATGGATGAAAAAGCCCCCTGCTTCGGTTAGACTTGCGCCTTTACTCCGCACCAAATATAAGTATCGAGAGACGATGGCAGCCGAAAGCAGAAAAATTCTGGTGACCAGCGCGTTACCTTACGCCAATGGTCCAATCCACCTGGGTCATATGCTGGAGTACATCCAGACCGACATCTGGGTGCGCTTCCAAAAACTTCGTGGCAATGCGTGCACCTATGTGTGTGCCGATGACACCCACGGAACCCCGATCATGCTCAAAGCCCAACAGCTGGGCATGACGCCAGAAGAGATGATCGCCCAGGTTGCTACCGAGCACAAAGCCGACTTCGCAGACTTCATGGTCGAGTTTGATAACTATCACTCAACCCACTCTGATGAGAACCGTCAATGGGCCAGTGAGGTTTACACCCGCCTGAAAGACAGTGGCTACATCACCACTAAGGTGATCGAGCAGCTGTACGATCCAGAAAAAGGCATGTTCCTGCCGGATCGCTTCGTCAAGGGCACCTGTCCGAAGTGCAAGACCGACGATCAGTACGGCGACAACTGCGAAAACTGCGGTACCACCTACAGCCCAACCGAGCTTATCGATCCTAAGTCGGTCGTATCCGGTGCGACCCCAGTATTGAAAGAGTCCGAGCACTTTTTCTTTGACCTGCCTCAGTTTGAGACCACGCTACAAAGCTGGATCACCTCCGGCTCACTGCAGCAGGAAGTGGCCAACAAGATGAAAGAGTGGATCGAAGGCGGCCTGCGTCAGTGGGATATCTCCCGCGATGCGCCCTACTTCGGTTTCGAGATCCCAGGTACCGACGGCAAGAAATTCTTCTACGTCTGGCTGGATGCACCGATCGGCTACATGGGCGCCTTCCAGCACCTGTGTAACAGCCGGGACGATCTCAACTTTGACGACTACTGGGGCAAAGACGCTGACGCCGAGCTGTACCACTTCATCGGTAAAGACATCATCTACTTCCACAGCCTGTTCTGGCCAGCCATGCTGGAAGGGGCACAGCTGCGCAAGCCGACCAATGTCTTCGCCCACGGCTACGTCACGGTCAACGGTGAGAAGATGTCCAAGTCTCGCGGTACCTTTATCAAGGCCCGCACCTACCTGGACAACCTCCACCCGGAATACCTGCGTTACTACTACGCCGCCAAGCTGAACGACAAGATCGTCGACATCGATCTTAACCTGGAAGACTTTGCCCTGCGGGTGAACTCCGACATGGTCGGCAAGCTGGTCAACATCGCCTCTCGCACCGCCGGTTTCATCACCAAGCGCTTCGACGGCAAACTGGCCGATGGCATCGACAACCCTGAGTTATTAGCGGAGTT
This sequence comes from Ferrimonas pelagia, assembly GCF_039543565.1. NCBI lineage: Bacteria > Pseudomonadati > Pseudomonadota > Gammaproteobacteria > Alteromonadales > Ferrimonadaceae > Ferrimonas > Ferrimonas pelagia. The sequence goes on from NZ_BAABJZ010000096.1 coordinate 64,293, forward strand.
CCAAGCCGCCAAAGACGCCATCGCTGCGCAATATGAAGGCCGCGAATTTGGCAAAGCGATCCGTGAGATCATGGCACTGGCAGACAAAGCCAACGCCTACATTGCGGAGATGGCACCTTGGTCACTGGCCAAACAGGAAGGCATGGAGCAAAAGACCCACGAAGTCTGCTCCATGGGCATTCACCTGTTCAAGATCCTGATGACCTACCTCAAGCCCGTGCTGCCAGAGATGTCCGCCAACGTCGAGCAGTTCCTCAACACCGAGTTGACCTGGAACAGCATCGACACCGTGCTGACCGGTGCCGAGATCAACAAGTTCAAAGCGTTGATCCAGCGTATTGAACCGGCCAAGATCGAAGCCATCGTCGAGCAAACCAAAGCGGAAGTGGCGGCTGAGCAAGCCAAGCTGGCACCGGCTATCGAGCTGGAGCAAAACGACGAATTGGAGAAAGATCCTATCGCCGAGACCATCAGCTTCGATGAGTTCGCCAAGGTTGATCTGCGTGTCGCGCGCATTGCCAAAGCCGAGCATGTCGATGGAGCTAAGAAGCTGCTGCAATTGACGCTGGATCTGGGCGGCGAAACCCGCAACGTGTTCGCGGGGATCAAATCCGCCTACCAGCCGGAAGATCTGGAAGGCAAACTGACCGTGATGGTGGCTAACTTGGCCCCACGTAAGATGAAATTTGGTCTGTCAGAAGGGATGGTTCTGGCCGCAGGTCCTGGCGGTAAAGAGATCCACATCCTTAACCCGGATGACGGCGCCAAACCAGGCCAACGCATCATGTAAGCCAAAGGCTGACAAACGAAACCGGAGCATGCGCTCCGGTTTTTTTATCTTGTCGTTACTGCTGTCGAGACTCTTGCGTTACCGTCCTTTCCACTTCACCCCGCTCCAATAGCCGTTCCGTCATATGCTGCTTAGACCAAAGCGCCGCCACTGCGATCAGTAGAAGCACCATCCATAGCTTGTTTTTCATTCTTTTTTGCCTTCATCGATCCGCTTATTGGAAAGACAACCCCGTCTCTCATCAAGGATCGGCGACAAAGACGATCAAGATCTTTAAACCAACGCCAGCCAAAAACCTGAACCGGTCCGGCTCCACTCAAAACGAAGCCGGCCCAACCTGTCGTCGGGTTTGGCGCTCACTGAGCCGGCGGAGATCAGACTAAAAAGCCGCGTCATCAAACTCAACGATCCCGCCGCTCGCGCGCGCCACTTGCTGACGCAGGCTCACCGCCTGCACTGCCCAATAATCCATGAAGAACTGCGCAGTTTGCAGCTTGTTGCGATAGAACGCCTCATCGGTCGAGCCGTCGTCCAGCTTAGCCTGCGCCGTGATCGCCATACGCGACCACATCCAGGCCAATGCCGTGATCCCCATCAACTGCAGATAGGGCATAGAGGCGGCACCGAGCAGATCCGGTGTGGATCCAGCACGCTCAGCTAGGTATGCCGTTGCCCGCTGCAACTCGCTGGCCGCCCCGGCCAGACCTTGTAGGATCGGCCCGACGGAGCCATCGCCGCTATGGGCTTGCAGCAACTGCTTCACCTCTGTCGACCAGGCCTCCAACGCCGCACCGTTGTCCGCTAAGATCTTACGACCGAGCAGATCCAGCGCCTGCACGCCATTGGTGCCCTCATAGATCATGGCGATACGGCTATCGCGAACGAACTGCTCCATACCCCATTCATGGATATAGCCATGGCCGCCAAAAACCTGCTGTGCATCGACGCAGGCTTTAAAGCCTTGATCCGTCACAAAGCCCTTCACCACTGGGGTAAAGAGCGCCGCCAACTTGGCCGCACCTTGACGCTGCTGTGGCTCGCTGTGCCGCTCCGCTTCATCGAGCCACAACGCCTGTTGTCCGATCAGCGCCCGTGCTCCCTCATTAAACGCCTTCTGCGCCAGCAGCATGCGCCGAACATCCCCATGCACTAACAGTGGATCCGCCGCCTGCTGCGGGTACCTTGTGCCACCCAGTGCCCGCCCCTGAAGACGGTCTTGGGCGTAAGCCAATGCATTTTGGTAGGCGATCTCAGACACCCCGAGGCCCTGCACACCAACGCCGAGCCGGGCTTGGTTCATCATGGTAAACATCGCGCGCAAGCCTTGATGCGGCGCCCCAACCAACTCACCGATGGCACCGTCAAACGTCATTACACAGGTCGCGTTGCCGTGGATCCCCATCTTATGTTCGAGACTGGCCGCGGCTAGATGATTCGCTGCGCCCAACGATCCGTCCTCATTAACCATGAATTTCGGCACCGCAAACAACGAGATCCCCTTCACACCCGCTGGCGCATCCGGCAGGCGCGCCAATACCAGGTGGACAATGTTGTCTGCCAGATCATGATCCCCCGAGGAGATAAAGATCTTCTCCCCCGTGATAGCAAAATAGCCTTCTTCAACGGGCACCGCCTTGGTGCGCAGTAGCGCGAGATCCGTCCCGGCATGGGATTCCGTCAGGTTCATGGTCCCGGTCCATTCACCGCTGACCAGCTTATTGAGGTACTTTTGTTTGAGCCTATCGCTGCCATGGGCATGGATCGCGGAATAAGCGCCGTGGGTCAGTCCCGGATACATGGCAAACGCCATATTGGTCGCGGTTTGCATCTCGGTGGCGAAGATCCCCACCACCTCTGGCAACCCCTGTCCGCCGAACTCGGGATCGCAGATCAGTGTCCCCCAGCCGCTCTCAACGTATTGCTGATAGGCTGCTTTAAAGCCGCTGGGCGTGACAACCTTGCCATCCTGCAAGCTGCACCCCTGCTGATCACCGGTTTGATTAAGAGGCAACATGATCTCGCGAGTAAACTGCGCGACCCCTTGTAAGATGGCGTCAACCAACTCGTGATCAAACTGATCAAAGCCCGCCAGTTCGTTGCGCTGATAGATCCCCAGCAGATCCTGTAAAACAAACTGATAGTCCCGCAGCGGTGCTTGGTAGCTCGGCATAACGTCATCCTTTTCTTTACTCGAATGGTCAGTGCTCTGACCAGTTACCCATATCAATACTCAACTGCATTGGTGGACTCAAGACCTATGGACAAAAAGACAGCAAGCCAACCGCTTACCCGCGACGAGCGCCAACCCGACTGACGCATAACAGGTATAAGACTCCAATATGGCGATGACATGCCACTCCACAAGGATAACGGCCGTCCAATATTTTCATTAAGTCGCAGATTTATAATCCTTTACTACGCTTAAACTATTAGTTCTTGCAGTAAGGAAACTGCCTTAATGACGCAACGCCGCCCAAGCGACGACGACATTAGCTTTATCAATGATGCGAAAGTCGCTTCATTACTGGATGCCTCGCACACCGGCCGTTGGATCATATGGTCCACGCTGGTCTTCTTACTGATCGCTAGTCTTTGGGCGCATTACTCCAAACTGGATACGGTGACAACCGGCCAAGGCAAAGTCATCCCCTCATCGCAACGTCAAATCGTCCAAAATCTCGAAGGAGGCTTGGTCAAGCAGATATTTATTCAGGAAGGCGATCGTATTCAAGCCGGTGACCGGCTGATGGAGATCGACGATACGCGTTTTCTGGCTGACGTCCGCGAACAATCCCACCAGCAGCAAGACCTACAAGCACAGGCTGTTCGTCTGCAAGCTCAAATCAACTCGGTTCTCATCCAAGATGCAGATAACAATGATGGTGACGCATCCAATGATATTGCCATCAATGCAATAGCACTGCAGTTTCCCGAAGCTATCCTCGGGACTACATTAGAAGCGCAGCACCGAGCGCAATACAATCAAGACCTCATCAATTTAAGAACTCAGCTGCGCCAACTCGAACAACAAGTGAATCAGCGGCGCCAAGAGCTCAGAGAGGCGCGTTCACGCGCTGCCAACCTTAAGATGGGCTATCAACTCGCCAAGGAGGAATACAACTTAACCAAACCACTGGGTGATGAAGGCGTCGTATCCCAAGTCGAAATTCTCAAGCTGGAACGTCAAACCAATGACGCACTCAGAGAGCTTCAATCTGCCGAACTGCAGCTGCCGGTTCTCAGTTCCAGCCTGGCAGAAACCATTTTACGTCGAAATGAAATTGCTATGACCTTCCGTGCGGAACGGCAAGCGGAATTAAATCAAGTTTCAGCTGAGTTGGGCGCGATGTCCGAACGGGCCGTCGGATTGCAGGACAAGGTCGAACGGACGTTAGTCCGCTCACCGGTCAACGGCATCATTCAGAAGCTGCATATCAACACGATTGGCGGTGTGATCCAGCCGGGTGCCGATCTGGTCGAGATCGTGCCTGACGATGATCGGCTCATGATTGAAGCGAAGATAGCGCCGCAAGATATCGCTTTTCTTCGACCCGGACTCCCCTCCATCGTCAAATTCAGCGCCTACGATTTCACTCGCTACGGTGGCTTAACGGGGACGTTAGAACATATCAGCGCCGATACCACAACCGATGAAGAGGGGAACGCGTTCTATCTGGTTCGCGTTCTCACCGAAAGCAATCACCTAGCTAAAGACGATGGCAACAGCATTATTCCCGGCATGACGGCGACGGTTGACATCATTAGCGGCCAAAGAACCATTCTCGATTACATCACCAAGCCCGTTAGAACCGCTGCCTCGACCGCGCTCAGAGAACTCTAAATGTTTAAGGAATAAAGCATGAACAGGACGTTAGTGATACTTTCGACGATTTTGGCGTTTAATGCCGCAGCGACGCCTAAAAGCCTAGAGCAAGAGGTGGCTTTTGCTTTGGAATCCAATCCGAATGTTCGTCAAGCCTTTCACGAACTGGCCAGTCGCTCGGAGTCGATCCGAGGTGCGTATTCCGGTTATCAACCCACGCTGGATGTCGAGGGGGGGATTGGATACCAAAAACTCGACAATACCAGCACACGTTTTAGCGGAAATGACGAGTTTGACCCGACAGAGATCAGTCTGACGCTGAGACAGTACCTATTTCAAGGCTTCGAGATCAGCGAAAATGTCACCCGCAACCGAGCGGAAGCAGAAGCGCAGCGATACCAATTGCTCTCCGACGCGGACGGTTTAGCTCTACGAGTTGTTGAGGTGTATCTCGCCTTACTGCGTCAGCAGCAGCAGTACCTCTTATCGGAAAAAAACCGTGATGTTCACCAGGCGATCTACAACGACATTCGTCGCCGTACTGAACAAGGCGTCGGCTCCAATGCCGATCTATCGCAAATTTCAGCCCGTCTATCTCGAGCTAATAGCAACCTTATCTCTGCACAAAACAACTTAAAGGATGCGGAAGACGAATACCTCCGTGTAACCAACCACCGGCCTCCAGAGCTGATTCGTCCAGAGGTTGACGCTCAAGCACTGCCCGGAACCATCGACACCGCTCTTAGCCGAGCCTTACATAACAATCCAACGCTCGGTGTTGCACACAATGACATCGATGCCGCAGTCGCACGCCGAAAAATCAGTAAAAGTGGCTTTTATCCTGAGTTTTACATTGAAGTAAAGCAAAGCTGGGAAGATGAGACTCGCGGCCAAATGTCCTACATAAATGACTTTAGTGCCGCTCTCAAAATGAAGTGGAACCTATTTAACGGCAGCGCAAATCATGCCGAAGTGACGCGAGATGCCTACCAGATCCAAGTTGCCAAAGACATTCGTGAAAACAGTATCCGTCAATTACAAGAGGGAACTCGGCTTGCGTGGAATGCCTGGCAGTTTACCCAGAAGCAAAAAGGATTTTTACAAGGCCATGTCGAAGCCTCCTACGACACCGCTCAAGCCTATAAAAAGCAGTTTGATATTGGCCGTAGAACCCTGCTTGATCTGCTTAACACTGAGAATGAACTGTTCGAAGCGCGCAGCAACTATTTGGAAGCAGAGTATGCCGAGATAGAAGCCAAATACCGCTTGCTCAATGCCACGGGAGATCTTATGCCTGCCCTGCGCATCACGTTACCCGAGAGTTGGTTAGAGACAAGGAGATAACCAATGAATACTAAGATCTTCGCCCTAATTAGCCTTTACTACTTGGCCGGTTGCAGTTGGCAAGCCGATCCCTATCTGTTTGCTGATCAAGCAGCGGCTTTGCCTGACGCTGACCTCGATGGCGTCATTAACGAACGTGACCTCTGTGCTGACACCGGAACAGAGCACCGCGTCGATAACAATGGATGTGGCCAGCAGCACCTGATCGAGAAGGTCACGCCAGCTGTGGTGTATTTTGACTTGGACCAATCCCTCGTCCGCCCTAATCAAAAAGCAGAGATAAACCGAGCCATTGAGTTACTGACAACTAATGCCGACAACCGAGCGGTATTAGTGGGTCATACCGACCAACGAGCTTCGAATGAATATAACTTGCAGCTATCCTATCACCGCGTTGAAAGCGTCAAACAGGCGTTATTAGCTGGTGGAGTGACCAGCCAGCAATTAACGTCAAACTACGTGGGTGAAGAGCAACCACGGGTGAACGCCAATACCGAATCAGGGCATGCTAAAAACCGCCGCGTCGAAATTCAGTTCACAGAACTTTCTAATCACGCGCTAAAACGCTGGCATATATTCAGTGTGGACGTCAATTAGTACCTTGCTGGCCGCGCTCATCCTCATGCCCATCGATAGCCGTAGGGTGATCGATACCTACGGCACTGCTGGCGCAGTTCGAGTCGAACAATGGCAAGAAATGATGCAATACGTATCCCCCCTGCCCCTGATGGAACAACTGCACCAAGTGAATCACTATATTAATGACACTCAACGTGAAATGAACGACATTCAGTTATGGGGACAAGAGGACTACTGGGCGACGGTTGTCGAATTTATTGGCGCAGGAGCGGGTGACTGTGAAGATTTCGCCATTGCGAAGTATTGGGCATTGAGGACACTCGGCTTTGACGATAATGACTTGAGGCTGATTTATGCCCAAGTGGACGGTCTCGGTACATATCATATTTTATTGGCATTTTACCCGGCAGATGGAGGCGAACCACTGCTACTCGATAGCTTGAGTAAAGTGATTGTTCCGGCGTCAGAACGAAACGACATTCGACCAGTTTTCAGCTTTAACATCGCTCACATCTGGGTAAACAAAAACCGATTTACCGCTGAATCACTACGCAGCAGCGAACAATTTAGTACTTGGCAATCGGTGCTCTCGCGCCAGACATTGAAACGCCCTCTTATCTTCATCGGAGCAACCTCATGACTTTATATCGTCAATTGGTTCTGCTTTTCCTACTCTGCATAAGCATAATTTCCCTTGTCAATCTCTCGATTGCCATCGGGTCACAGCAAAATACGGTGGCGCAGAATCAAACGCTCCACCTCAACAGCAGCCTAAATAACCTGTCTATGGCGATACGGCCACTTTTACTTGACGAAGATCAGGCAACCCTGAACGTGACCTTAAGTGCTTTCTTTGACATCAACCAGTTCAACAACATTCGATTAGACGGCCCAGAGGGTCAAGCGCTGTGGCAAAAAGAGCAGAACCTTATAAAAGGGTCGGTCCCGGCCTGGTTTGCTGGCCTAGCGTGGTTCGAAGCACCACAAGGCGAGGTAACGATCGAAGCGGGATGGCGACAATTGGGCTCATTGCATATGCAAATAGACCCCTCCTTGGCCTACCAGCAATTGTGGGACGCCGCTGGCGAATTGGTGATGATGTCTATTGGATTGACCGTGCTGTGCTGCCTGGCCTTGTTTCTCGTGTTACGACAGTTAGTCTTTCCGCTTAAGGCACTTCAATCCGCAAGCCAAACGCTGATCACCAAACGTGAGTTTAAGCCCATTAACATCCAAGCCCGTACGCTTGAATTTCGCGAGGTACAATCCGCTTTTAACACACTGGGTCAACACTTTGAGTTGTTTTTCAAAGAGCAAGCCGAAGAAGCCAAAAAGCTGCGCGGCCGCCTTTATTTAGATCCCCTTTCGGGCCTCGGTAACCGCCAACTTTTAGCCGCTGATATCGAACATTGGCGCGAACAAAAGACCAATGGTCTAATGGTACTGATCCAACTTCCGGCTTTGGCCGACATTCTCGACGAGCGAGGTGCTTCGTATTACCAGTCCTTTACGCAGAACTTACAACAGCAATTAGACGTCGAGGTCCAGCCTTGTGCAGCGTTCGGACTCTATCGTCTACAAAATCATGAACTGGCATTACTGGTTCAGGACGTTGATAAACAAAAATTACTGAGCTTACTCAACACCATTAAGCAGGTCAGCGAGGGCATTTTGGTCGACCCCTTGGGTATCAGTGTTCAGCAGTCTCGGATCACCGGGCTGTACAGTGAACATCCGGAAGAGATCGGTGAGATGCTGACCCTGCTTGATAATCACCAACAAGAGGAGCGTGAACCCAATAGTGCCAGCTTACATCAACATAACCCGAATACTGAGGGAGTCAGAGGACGCCAGCAATGGGTCGAGTTTGTCGAGCAGGCGATAGCACATCAAGCTATTGAGTTTCGGCAACAAGCTGTTTTAGATACTCAGGGTAATGCGCTACATTTCGAAGTGTTCAGCTCCATTGTTACGCCTACAGAAAACTGCCCTGCGTCGAGCTTCCTGCCCTTTCTTGAACTACAAGAAAAAACAACCCAATTTGACCGCCATGTCATAGAGCAGATGTTTCTCAAGCTGGATTTACACAATAAACGGACGCTGGCAGTTAACCTAAGCGCATCGAGCCTGCTGGATATAGGATTTATGCGTTGGCTAGGCCGCATACTTAAGCGCTATCCCCAATACCGGCATCGTCTGTATCTGGAGATCTCAGAGGTGCTGATCTACCAACATACCGATTCGGCAGCGCAGATCTGTGAAAGTATCAACCAGGCCGGTTATGCCTTTGGCATCGATCACTTTGGTCGTAATTTAAATCGAGTCGATTACCTAACGCAAATACCCCGGCCCGCCTACGTGAAACTGGATTACCTCTATAGCCAAGGCCTTGACGACACGCAGGGCCGAGATCTACTCACCGCTCTATGCCGTACAGCACATAAACTCAATATTCTAACCATCGCTACCCGAGTCGAAAACTCCGACCAACTTGCGCTCTACCAAGAGCTGCATGTTGATGCCGTACAGGGCTATATTTCGCAAAACTGGGAAGAGGTTCAGCAATTATGAATGATCCGCTCCTACAATGTCTTGTCTACATCGCCCGGTTTCATGGCGTTGCCAACTCTCCGGATGCATTGACTGCGGGACTGCCATTGAAGAATGGCCAGCTAAATATGGCCCTGTTGCCCAAGGCGGCACAAAGTGCGGGCCTCAGTTGCCGCACCACTCAATACCCATTGCTTCAAATTCCCAAAGCGGTTTTGCCTGCGCTAATGCCAAGAAATGACGGCAGTGCCTGCATTGTTTTGGAGCTTGATGAGGAAAATAGACAGTTACTGATCGTCGAGCCGGAAACCGACTTCCAACAAATTTGGATCGACATCGATAGCCTGAGTAATGAAATATCAGGTGACTTGGTCATCTTCAAACGCCTGTTTCAACACGATGAGCGCAGCCCCGAGATCCAAGACTCCAGCCAACATTGGTTTTGGTCTACGCTCAAGCAATCCAAAGGCATCTATCGAGATGTCCTTCTTGCGTCAGTCATGCTTAATCTGTTTGCTTTGGCCGTTCCCCTATTTACCCGATTAGTCTACGACAAAGTACTCCCAAACCTAGCCTTCGACTCGCTATGGGTGCTAGCGATAGGTGTCGCTGTGGTGCTGAGCTTTGACTTGGTTATGAAATTGCTACGCAGTCAATTTATCGATGTCGCTGGCAAAAAATCGGACTTGCTGTTGTCTGCCCGTATTTTTTCGAAAGTGATGGGGATACGCATGGAAGCACGGCCCCCATCCGTTGGCGCTTTTGCTCGACACATGCAGGAGTTTGAGTCCATTCGTGACTTTCTGACCTCAACGACCATTACTGCGCTGATCGATGTACCCTTTGCCCTACTATTTTTGGTTGTTATCGCAATGATGGCCGGCCCATTGGTTTGGGTACCCGTCTGCATCGTCGTGGTGTTGTTGATCCAAAGTGCCATCATTCAACGACGCCTGCGCCACAGCATCGAGCAAGGCTCCAAACTAAGCAGCCAAAAACATGCCACCTTGATCGAAGCCCTCGCGGGCTTAGACACATTAAAAAGGTTTTCGGCTCAAGGTAAGTTTCAATACAAATGGGAAGAGTCTGTCGCCCACATGTCACAGTGGTCAATCAAGACCAAACGACTGACGGATTGGTTGCAACACAGTGCCAGTAGTGCTCAGCAGATTTCCTCAATTGCGATGGTTGTTATGGGGATCTATCTGATCGCTGACGGAAGCCTGACGATGGGGGGACTCATCGCCGCAACAATGATCAGCGGTAAAGCCATTGGCCCGCTCATCCAGCTCTCATTACTCGGCAGTCGATACAATCAGGCGAAGAGCGCCTATGACATCCTCGCGCAGTTAATGGCGATGCCCGACGAGCAACCCACAGGTCAGCGCTATCTACACCGTCCGCTCCTCAAGGGAAAGATGGAGTTTGACAGTGTCGGCTTCAACTACCCAAACAGCGAACAAGCTGCAGTACAAGAAATCAACTTGTTAATTGAACCGGGTGAGAAGGTCGCCATCATCGGACGAGTGGGTTCCGGAAAAACCACGATAGAGCGACTACTGCTAGGCCTCTATCGTCCAACAACCGGGGCCATTCGACTTGATGGCACAGACATTAACCAACTGCACCCCAATGACGTACGAAGAAACATTGTCAGCGTTCCTCAGGAGCCACAGCTGTTCTTCGGCAGCATCCGCGATAACATTACCCTTGGTCGCGATCAAGTTGACGACCGCAGTATCTTACGTGCAGCCAAACGAGCAGGGGTAACCGAGTTTAGCAACAAGGATCCCGCAGGACTCGATCGCCAGGTTGGCGAAGGTGGCGGACAGCTCTCCGGCGGACAACGACAGGCTATCGCCATCGCCCGAGCCCTGCTGACCAACCCTCCTGTTTTGCTCATGGATGAACCGACAAGCGCCATGGATACCCGCACGGAGGCGCAAATAAAACATGAGTTGATACAGCTAGATGCGTCGCAAACGCTGGTGCTCATTACCCATAAGATGAGCATGCTTGAGGTTGCCGATAGGATCATCGTCATGGACAACGGTCGCTTGGTTTCAGACGGCCCCAAAGACGAAGTCTTAGATGCGTTGAAAACCGGTAAAGTTCGTGCACCGTTACGAGGTTTGAAAAAGAACTCGTAGGTATCACACGCCATCCCATACTAGAGCCGATCACCAGCGCTTTATCGGCACCAGTTTCACTTGCCCCTCACTCGTGAGTTCGCCGGTACCGGTGAACTCACAATGGCCCATCCCCTATGAAAGCCTATGTTGACCAAGACAGCACGAAGGTTGTTCAACGATGAGAAAACCAGTTTTCGAGCTCTTCATAGTGCAATACGACAGCCGCACGAAATAGACAGCTTTAATAGGGTATCTAATCGCACTTTAGCAAAGCTTGCTATTAACCGCGCTGCCCTGGCAAAGCTAGCGCCAACCGTAAGGCCAGCGCTAGCAATGAAACGAACCCAAACGCCATTAGTGAATGTCGTTTAGCTGATCGTAGAGCTTATCCAACAGTTCACCTGGAGAGCTGCCACTCGATAGCCCACCGAGATCGACGTTTTCAAACACAACTTCTTCCCGGTCATCGCCCTCCTCTTCTGGCGGCAGGCTGACGATCACATCGCCTCGCCCTTGTTCATCGGCATCACTAAATTCGATTTGGATGTTCTCAAGCAAAGCATCGAGCTCATCACGATTCATCGCCTCGTCAATCAAGCCAAGATCCAACATTTCATCCACTTCGATCTTCTCCGCTTGTCGTTCCAATTGGATATCTGGAAGTAAATCGAACTGCGGAGGTTCATCGAAATCCAAGCCGGCGTCGATAGTCACCACGGGCTCCGTCACGGTCAAATCGATGGTCTCGGTATCAAACAGCTGATTATCATCAATGACTGAAATGGCAGTTACCTCAATGCTATAGCTGCCCTCCGTGACGCCTTCGATATGTAAACTAGCCGCCTCCTCCTGCGTAAAGTGCCAACGACCATCTCCACTCAGCTCTCCGATAGGATTTCCTTCGCTGTCGACATAGATCCCACCGGCAACAGCTTCCAATAAGAATTGCAGCTCATTTTCATCTGGATTGACCAAGGTGGCACTGAGATTAAGTGCGATTCGCGTCCCCTCCTCGCCTTGTGCGCTATCGACCGCAACATCGGGTTGATCCACCTGCGGATCGATCACGAGCTCCATATCAACCGAAACCGCAGAGCCTCTTGATTCGGCCACCCCCGCAGTACGATCGATCGGTGTCGCTGTGATGCTTAAACTGCCACTGCCGAATCCGTCTCCTGAATTAAAGACCAAATTATCAAGTACCTGTGTCGCTGTTATGGGCGACGACTCTATGGTCACCTGCCAGATACCCTCAACCAACGTCAGCGGATAACGAACGCCATCTAGCGTGATACTAGGAAGCTCTCCATCCTCAGCAATCAAACTGGGATCACTGGTTGGATCGATCTGAATGACCAATTCAACGATTTCTGCAAAATCGTCTGCTTGATTAGCCAGATCTTGCACAAAGGCATCGAAATTGAATTCAATGTTTTCCCCTTCCAATCCACTCAAACTTTCTTGGGCAGTCACGGACAACTCATCGGCTTGAGGTAATACCGTCAAACTGAAATCAACGGTATCGACTTCATATTCATCAACATTCGGGTCTCGACTGATTGCTTTCAGCGTTAGATCAAATATCCCGCTGGTGTCAGCAGGTGGGATAAACTCGATATCAGGGAAACTGCCGTCAGGGTTCAGTAAATGACTCGGCAACTGCCAAACCCCATCACCGTTATTCGGCAAAGGCTCACCATTAACGCTTAAGAAACTGCCCTCAGGCACACCCTCTAGCACTAAGTCCATGGTCTCATTCGGATCATTCAATATCGCTGACAAGCCGGTAATAATGAGGGTGCTGTCTTCAGAACCGGAAACTGGCTGAGCGTCCAGCACAGCGTGATTATTCACCGCAGCAACATTAATCGTGAAAGAGTTGGAGCTGGTTAACGTGTCCGTGCCTAGGCTGTTGGTGTCCACTGTTGTAGCGACAACATCAATATCAATGGCACCAAACACCCCGGTTGCAGCATGAAACTCAATCGCATCGATCCGCGCCTGATACCCATCATCGGTTTCATCCTCACCTCGGCTCAAAACATACCCCTCAGCGGTCAGCGTCAGACCGGGTCCGAACAATGTGATTCCGGCTGGTGGCTGCAGGATCAGTTCGGTAACTGTCTCTGATCCATCCGCGTCTCGCAATTGCACCTGAAGATCGAGGTTATAACGCACGGCATCGTCACTATTCAGCGCCTCATCTCCCAGCGCTGTGGACGAGATATTGATGCCATCGGCCACCGGATTGACCTGTATCTCCAGTATTGTGGTCGGCAGGTCACCATTGTCATCGGTTCGGGTTGTCCCGGTCGCGGGATCGGTTATGACCACGGTCACCGGGATCTGATACTCGCCAGATTCATGCGCATTTAAGGCAATCGCAACGGTTTCGAGATCGTCCTGAGCAACCGTATAGCCAATCACTTGGCCATCATCATCCCACAACTCAGAAACCACACCGCTCAATGTTGCTCCCAGTGGCAGATCTGACAACAAGAACTGGTAATACACCAGATCGTTGTCATCGCCGGCTGCGTTGGTGTTCACATGGCCAGCAAAACTGACTAGATCGACACTACCATCGCCATCAACACCATCTTCTGAGCCATCTATCGGGCTTAAGAACGGATCAGCAACTAGATCGCCGACGGGGTCGCCTCCTCCCGTGCCAGACCCGGAGGTGCCAGTGAGGACCACATCAAAACTGACCGTCCGCGGCTCTCGATCCCCCATATCTTCAACAATGGCTTTGACTTCAATTGCAAAGGTGCCATCAGCCAACCCCTTCACAAAGACATTCGATAGGTCATCGCCCTCAATCAGCCAAACACCGCCCCCAAGCGGCACACCGATCACTTCGCCCTCAGCGTTCACCAGCAACCAATTGTCATCACCAGGAAGGGAGATCTCATAGCGAACCACCTGCTCACTGCCATCCGTGTCGGTCGAAATAAACTCAAATCGTGATTGAAGGGCAAATTCGCCACCGTCAAAGACAGGGGTGTCTGCATCCAACGCCTGCAACCGAGTGTTTTCCCCCCCTGTTCCGCTATCAATATCGCCATCGACTTCGCCACGCCAAACAACATCAAAGTTAATATCAATGGGAGTAACACCCTCGGTCGTCAGCCCATTCTGCTCGTCATTAAACCATGCCTGCAGGTTTACCTGCACCGCATCATCACTCGCGGTCGGATAGTCAGAGTCAATAACAAGCTGGCCGTCCTCCTCCTGCACCGGCACTAATATCATCTGTCCAGAGTCGATAAATGCCTGTACCTGCGCCGGTGTGGCGCTACCGCCGAGCAAATCCACCACTGAGCCGATCTCAGTAAGCAAATTACCCTGATAGAGAATGGCAAAGCCCTCTGGTGCACTCAGTGCCAAATCGACCAACTGCTCAGATCCATCCTGATCAGCCGCACGAATATCGCCTAAACGGAGTGCCGCGCCCCCAGATACATAGTCACCATTTTCATCGATCTGCACTTCGCTTCCCTGTCGATCGGACAAGGATTGATCATCGGTATCGACCACAGGTGCCACGGTCACGACGATGGGGATATCATAACTGGCAGCATTGCCATCAGACTCAGTAACCCACGTGGTAATAACGAAACTCATCTCACCCGCAAAGTCGGCTGGTGGGGTAATGTGATAGACACCATTAGCCAAATCCTCGACAGTCAACTGATAGATAGGTAACTGGACAGACTCACCATCAACCTCAACGGTTTCAAACCCTGCAACTGGCGGCGGATTACCATCGACATCAGCAATAACAAATCCAGCTGGGATCTCTCTAAACAGATAATTAAGCACTTCAGAGCCATCAGTATCACCGCTGAGTAACTCAGGATTGACGATTAAAGGCTCATCTTCATTAGTGACGGTTAGGATAGTGCCGGTCGGGTTGCCCTCTTCATCCAACTCATTTCGCCAATCTGCGTTTTCAACCAACTCAGGTGCGTCTGTTACCCCCTTAATTTCAATATTAAGCGTCAATGTCTCATCAGACCACGCCTGCTCCTGACCAACAACGGGGGCTAATCCATCCTGTGTGTGTTCCACACCCAAAGCTTGGAATTGCAACTGAACATCTTCGGCATTGACCGAGCTTCTATCCTCAGCCACCTGATAAAACAGCGCGTCCATTAACGACGCATCAATAACAAACCCTGTGCCATCAAAAGACACACCCATTGGCAGAGGATCTCCTGCTTGTTGCAATGCTGTCAGCGACACCAGATCGCCACCGTTCTGCAGCATAAACTCACCTCGCACGCCATCAGGGGTGGTCTCCTCGATACGAATAAACAAAGATTCGGTGGGATCAGGCGTTTGCGCCTGCAAGAAACCAGCTAAAGCGATCAAGGCATTTTCTTGACTCTTAGCGGTGCTTGTCAGCGGATCAGCGCCTTGGCGAACAAATCGGATGACCGGTGTATCGGCAACCGGCTGAACGTTTACCGTAATATTGGCAAACTGTTCTGATGTTGCAGTGTCGATCGCCTCCTCCCCACCCTCTGTCGAGATGGCCGTGATCCCCAAAGTAAATACGCCCGCCTCGTGCTCATCCGATAACAGGGTTAAGCGCTGCGCTTGCTCGACCGTTAATACTGTACCTTCGGTTA
Source organism: Ferrimonas pelagia (assembly GCF_039543565.1). NCBI lineage: Bacteria > Pseudomonadati > Pseudomonadota > Gammaproteobacteria > Alteromonadales > Ferrimonadaceae > Ferrimonas > Ferrimonas pelagia. The sequence continues at coordinate 80,148 of NZ_BAABJZ010000096.1, forward strand.
CGAGCTGGCCATCAAGGAATAAAGTGATGCCATCGGGTATGTCATCAATTCGATAGCTTAAGGTCTCCGAGCCATCGGTATCTTCCAAGTTGGCAAATATCCCATCAGAGTTGACGTCCGACGCGAACAATAAAACACCTTCGCCACCCGGATCCTCGACCAAAGTAACATCCGTATCCGCCCACATTGGCTCATCCGCAACCGACGCTACCGACAGGGTGAAGCTGTCCTCTAGGGTCTGGGTCGTCGTTGCACCGTCGCTGGTTTGATTGGCATCAATGGCTATCGACAGTTGCGCTGGCAGATCATCACTAAAGTCAGAGATATTTTCAGCGGGATCAAATGTCAGACCGGATGTACTAACGATTAACCGACCATCAACCACTGTCGACAGCAAGGCCGATGCCGGCACAACCACCACCCACTCGCCATTAATAAGCTGGGGCAGCAACGCCACATCATTAAGAATGAATACACCAGTACCGGCTGGCGGTGCGGACAGAATGAGATCACCGAAGCTTTCTGATTGATCCGCATCGCCGAGGTCTAAATCCAGCACAATTGGAATATTAGCGCCGTCCTCAACACCAATCGCATTCGCCACAGTCAGCATGGGGACGTCGTCGGTCACTTCAATGGCGGCAGACCCCCAATCCCCATCCCCATCCCCATCCTCAATACGATAATCAAATAGAACGTCGAGTGTTTCCGTTATGGCGTGATCCACCTGCTCATTTGCGTCAAACTGCCAGTTACCCGCTGCGTCAATGGTTAAGGTGCCCTCATCAAATGTGATGACAGTATCGCCCGTCGCGGCAACCGAATAATCAACGTTTTGGTAGCGGATGGTCGTCAAGACCAGGTGCTCGCTATCTGCCCCAAAGCTGTCATTGGCCAGTAACGAACCACCGGATAACATTTCCCCTTCCACCACGGAGCCAAGCTGGTCATCCATAGCTACAGCGGTCGTATCATCGACTGAAATCGTTGGGCTAACCGATACACTGTCACCGTCAGAATCAGAGACAATAATGGGCAACGCAAAACTCAATTGCACATCCTGTCCATCTCTATGATCCAGATTCTCACTCAGCACAACCGAGTAGCCACCCGCACCATCAAAGCTAATGGTCATAACCGTTTCGGTACTGTTGTTCGGTAAGGTGCGCAGCACAACAAAGTCATCGCCCGATTGAATTACAGAGAGTGGGTAACCGTCAGATAGGATCCCGCTTAGATTGACACTCAATTGCTCAATATCAACAGCATAACTAATTGCATCAGCACCCTGAGTTACATCAATCGAACCACTAAAGCTGACCGACTGACCGTCCTCTGGCTCAGCTTGCGCTGCCGGCAGCGCACCAGCAGCCGCTAGTGGATCGTTACCGTCCAGAACGGTCAATTCCACCGTCGCTGAGGCTTGATCACCATCGGTATCCTCTGCAACCAAAGGCAAGGTCAAGATAATGCTATCGTCGGTAGGATGATCAATGAAACTATGCCAGGTGATCGCGTAGGAAACATCGGCGGTTTGGTTAGCGCCAATATTGAGATCCCCATCAAGCGCGGTGGGCGAGGCGAGCTCGAAGATCAATGTTTGTGCATCATCGAACTCCGTGCCACCAGATACGCTCCACGCTTCCCAAACCCCGTTGACCTCAAACATGCGAACTTCGAGCCCATCGTGAGTGACGCCGGCCAGTACTTGCCCCTGTTCAAAGTCAAAGTACACCTTGTCTACTGCGTCGCTGTCCGTTGTTAACGACACCGTACCAACGGATGTGTTTTCTCCGGGAGTGGTCGAATTGATGACAATCGCCGAATCACCTAAGTTCTGCTCGGTTATTTGATGTGCATTTGATGCCAAAGAGAGCTCACTGCTATCGCCATCTAGAAATCTTGCCCGAATGGTACCCGTGCGTCGGTCGTTATCTGAGTCACGTACCTCAATACCAAAGCGCGCATCCAGTCGATCGTTGCTGCCCTGATCTATCGGCTGATACTGAGTGACAGTATATTGGACGGTAGAGTCATTGTGGCTATCCGGCTCACCATCCAAGGTCACTTTGAGCACCAAGGTGTCGCCAACTTTGCCAAGCAAAGTGCGCCCGGTTGGATCTGCAGGATCAAGGCTATACACCACAGGTTCGCCGCCGGATGTCAATGCGGTATGACCTGAGGTTCGGAACTTGAACGTCGCCGGCTCGATAGGATCGGAATTAACCAGAATGGTTGCCGTACCGGTATCACTAACGGAGCCCTGGGTAACCAGCAGATCTTCATCCAACGTAGTCGTGGCATTACTAGTCGAGGATAGCCTGGGAGTGCTGCCGTCCTGGAACTGGGCGGTAAACCGGGGGGCGCTCTGCAGTGGGTCCCCATCAATGTCCTCAACCTGTAGGTCAAGATTAATGCTAATCCGGCTTCCAGTAATAGACACCACGCCACTGGTGACGTTGTTGCTCGATAGATGATCAAGTGGCGCCATCAGTTCGGTCGTCATCACGATCTCATATGTGCCGTTTTGCTCCACCAGCGACATTGATATCGTCATCACCACTTCACCTGTAACCGTATCCGTCAGTACGATCCCAGTCTCGGAAACCGTCGCTAATACCGCGTTTCCCTGACTGGTAATGTCGGATTCAAGCTCGGCCTTTAAAGCGGCAAGATCCCGCGTAAATGACAACGTCGTTGCATCGAGTTCGTCACTGCCGGCACTGGTTAAGCGAATCGTACTGGTTGTCGATACCGGGTAGGTAGATTGGCCATTGCTATCAGCCAGATCGGCCTCATGCAAACGAACAGTTTCTCGCTGGCCACCAGCCCGAATGGCACCATCAACCACATCGATGCTGACTGCGGTCCAATCGCTCTCATCGCCGTCGCCATCGACCACGAAATATTCAAAATCGATATCAATCGGAATATCATTTGGATGGGACTGTGACAGGTCGGTATCCAACGACCAGGTCCCGTCTGCATTAATAGTCAGGGTGCCCGAAACCGTTTCAAGCGTAAGCACTCCCCCAAAGGGCATATCAAAGGTTTGCTCACCCGCGATGGCAGGATCAAGGATAGCGCCGTCGATGCGTATTTGAGTTACCTCGCCGCCATCAGTGCCAAAACTATCATTCGCAAACAGATCACCTTGACCCATTTCACCTTCCGTGATCACGGCACTGTCTGCCGCTGTCTCTGGCTCCGCGTCTGTCACCCAGACCTGTGTCAATTGAGTCACGCTATCGTTATCTTGATCATCTGCTGCCACAACGACACTGAACGCATACGCTTCCGTGGCAATATGATCCAACCCAAGTAAAGAGGTTGCCACCACCTGGGTTTCCCACGCACCAGTTTGATCCGAGCGCACTTGCGTTAACGCAAATTGCAGTACCGCATCACCCGCCTCATTAAATAGCGTTAGCAGATCACCAGCATCACTTAACACGAGATTGTAAAAGTCCAATGGCGAACCTTGGCTTGTTGGGATCCCGCCGCCAAATTGCGATAGCAAACTCACGACACTGGCTGCAAGATCAAACCTAAGTCCAACTATAGGGTCTGAGCCGAGCTCAAACCTTAATGTTTGGGTTTGAGAAGCGACGCCCGAGCTTTCATCAACGACACCGGGATCGGTATTTGTCGCTGGCGTGCCAACCGTCGGCTCGGCACCATCAATTACCGCTTGACTGATCTCCGCAGTCGACTCGTCGCCATCTTCATCGACTAAAGTCACGCGAATGACTTCACTGAGGCTTTCCACAGCACCATGATCCGTACCCGCATCCGCTTCGAACCGGTAGGTCCCATCGGGCTTAACGAACACGGTGCCATAAACGGTGTCAACCAAATGAAATCCAACATTGGGATCGGATGGGTCACTGATTAAGTTGGCGTCCGTCAACTCAACTCCATTGATAGCGGCTACCGTCCCTTGGTCCATCTGAAAATCAGAATTTTCCAACAGATTAAAGTCGCCCCCTATTTCACCTTCTACAACGGCATCGACGGTGACTGACACCGCGACGGGACTCGAATCGGTGACCTCAATATTGACCGAAGCGACGACCGGGCTTGAATCGGTATCAGCTCCGGCAACCACTACCGGGATGGTGAGCACATCCATATCAATGGGATGATCCAGCGGCGCAAACAGCGTAACGGAAACCGGAATTTCCGCGTCGCCATTCCCATCGATAGCAATCAAGCCCAGTTGTATCTCAGCAACTAAGTTGCCCACATCATCAAATAGCGACATAACGCCATTGCTAATGGTGATTGCGTCCAAATCCAACGCATTACCCGAGCTGGTCAAACCTGCGGCAATAAGCGCATTCTTAGTTGCGGTCAGATCAAACCCAAAACTCAGGGGATCAATCGGATCCGAGCCGCGTTCTATGTGGATTATTTGGCTGTCAGTTTGATCATCAAACTCATTGACCGCAAGTGTCACCACGGCGGCGGTCGGTGCCGCGCCATCGGCCAGGGTGAGGGTCAGCGTGGCATCGTCGCCATCAAAGTCGCTGTCCTCCAGCACAAACGGGATCTCAATAACGAGATCGCCACCGCTGTGATCCAAG
>NZ_BAABJZ010000097.1:0-89416 GCF_039543565.1 Ferrimonas pelagia
CAAAAGCCTTGTGCTGATACAGCGGCAACTTAAGCCCAAGCTGTTGGATGGTGTGGCCTTGGAACAGGCTTTTTAGTGTTAATCCAGTCATGAACTAGACTGTAGATCATACTGGATAAACATCCAGGTTAAGTTATTTATCTAACTGAATTCTTTGTGTTTAAAGCTTCCCCGGGCTTGCCCGGCAAGTACAACAGTGTATTAGTCTGCCTTTTTGCACGTATTGCTCAATACCTTTTGGGCAATACGTGCACAATTAAAGTCATCTTCCCACCTAAGTGATTGATGATCAACAAGGCTTTGAGTGTTTGAGAGCACACTTTCTGTCAGAAACAGTGCGTTCTTCAATGCAAACGCGCTGAGTGCCGAACGGCCGCTGCTGGCGCCGAAAGTGCCATGCGCCTGCTTTTCTCGCGCTTGCTTTTGACTGAGCGCGAGCGGTGCAACCTCGTTAGGCTCGTGGGACGTGTTTGGGCGCTGCTCGCCGTAGCTGTACGACCGGTCTCATTGTGCTGGCTTGGGCGAGCCCACAGCGGGTGCCATAGGCACGACTGGGCTTGGTGGCATGCTATGGTGTTGGGCTTTTTGTGCTACTATCCGCGCCCTGAATTTTGACTCTGATTTTGGGAGAGACCCATGGCGAAGACCGCTGCCGCATTGCACATTTTGGTGAAACACGAATCCAAGGCCAAAGAGCTGCTGTTGCAGCTGGAGAAGGGCGCCAACTTTCAGAATCTGGCGAAGAAGTACTCTACCTGCCCATCCGGTAAAAAAGGCGGCAGCCTGGGCGAGTTTCGCAAAGGCGACATGGTGGGGCCGTTTGATAAGGCAGTGTTCTCCGGCGAGATCCTAAAGCCGCTGGGTCCAGTCAAAACCAAGTTTGGCTACCACATCATCAAGGTACTCTATCGGACATAATGGGGGCTTTGCTGGCGCTGAGCGCTAGCCACGGCGAGAGCATTCCCTGAAGCGGCCTTATGGCCGCTTTTTTGATCCTAGGTTTTAGGGCGCTACTTTGCGTGGATTGAGTCAGGGCGTTCGCTTGCGCTGGGGGCACAAGTAACTGCGGCCTGTGGTAGATCAAGGATGTGTCGCTGCCGAGTTGGTATAAGAGGCGAGAAGGAGCGTTGGTCTGTTACCAACGATCGCAGTAGGGAGTGGTTATGAAATCCAAATCTGGTCAAGAAAAGCAACCCGTGACGCCTTTGTGCCCAGTGGCGGCGCTGCGTGGCTGCCAAGGTTGCCCCATCTATCGCGTTTGTCTGCCTAAGTATGTGATAGGCGATACGCCGTTGCCGAACAGGTCGAAGGATCGATCCTAACGTTTTTTGGGCCTGGGGAGGCGCTGTTTGATGATAAGGAGGCTTCGGCTTCCTTATTTGTTTGTGCGGCCGCGGGCTTGAGGCTTGGCACCGTTTTGTCGTAAGGCAGCATTGCCGCGGTTTGATATGCTTTGCTGTCCGGTTGCCGCGCGCGGGGCTGATGATCGGAATGCATGCCACGGCACAAAGTAGACGGCAATGATGGGGTAGAGCGCCCAGTGCGCGAGATCGAATTGCTCGAGCGCGGCAAACAGCAAGATCAGCAGGTGCATCCTGATCACGTTCTGATAGGGGCGTGTCATCGCTTGCTTGGGCTGGCTGATGGGTTGGCGCAGTTGTGGGTATTGGCTGATCAGGCTGGTTAGGATCAGTGGCCAGTAGAGGCCAAGGGTGACGCTCAGCAGGTGGCGGGGATCTTCGCTGGCGCCGACCGCCAACTCCGGCAGAGGAAAGAACTGCGCCAGAAATTGCGCGTGGACGAAGTGGAAGAAACCGAAGTGAAAGGTAAAGAACACAAGGGTGCTGAGTCGCTTGGGCAGTGGCGGTGCTTGGGAGCGACGAAATAGGATCAGCAGGATATCGAGGTAGCCGATGCTCAGTGAGCAGATCCATAGGCCCCAGATCAGATCGGTCGCCCGCCACTGTTCGAGCATGATCACGCCTAGGGTGATCAGTAGGCTCAGCAGGGCGGGAAAGAGTGTTTTGGTGGGGATCAAAGTTAAGTCACCACAGTAAGCGTCTCTTTAGCTTAGCGCGTCACTTACTGGGGGCGGGGAAAACGGCGACGCTCTTTGCGTTTTTTCCAGCTAAACAGAATGGAGTAGCGCCATAGGCTGTTGATCACCAGATAGGTGAGCGCGGCACAGATCAGCCCCATCAGCACGCACCCCAGCAGGAATGGAGGGCCGATGGTGTTCACGCTGTCGTGAAACCATTGCAGGCTGAGCTCGAAGTGAAAGACCAGCCGCTCGTGATCCAATACCCAAGTGCCCATCAGATAGGCGGTGTAAAACATTATCGGCATGGTCAGTGGATTGGAGATCCATACTGTAGCAATGGCCAGTGGCATGTTGACGCCAGCGATGATGGCAAGTAGGGCGGCAAACACCATCTGCATAGGGATGGGCAGCCAAGCGGTAAACATGCCGATCGCCAGCGCGCCACTGGCGGAGCGCCGGTTGAGGTGCCAGATATTGGCCCTTTGCATCCAGGGGCCAAATATCTTCAGATATTTATGCTGACGGACTGCCTCAGGATCCGGCATGATCCGTTTCATTGTTCTTTTTGGCATAGTTCTCGTGACGTAACCTGATCCCGATGATAAATGGAATTTTATTTGGGTGGGTGACAGCACTGTCTTTAAGTGTAGTTTGGCCAGTTCTGCTACCACTGCCGGTTTGTCTGGCAATGATCCCTGTTGCTGTGCTGCTGAAACGGTATCCCATTCTTTTGGGTCTGGGTTTGGGCCTTGCTTATGGGCAGCTCAACGCTCAACGCTTGGTGGATCCTGAACGGCCGTTGTCACCCGGGATCCACAGTTTGGTTGCAGTAGTGATTGAAGTCCCTACTGGCGCTGAACTATACCAGCGAACCCGCTGGCGGGTCGAGCAGATTGAGCATAATTCTATGTCGTTGATTTCACACAAAGTGATAGAGCTTGCCTGGTATAGCGGACCCGTTTTAAAACTGGGTCAACGTTATGAATTGGAAGTTAAATTACGGGATCCTGACGGTAGCTTAAATCTCGGTGGATTTAACCGAAGGCGGCATCTTCTGGCGGAGGGTGTGTCGGCCAGTGGCTATATTCGGCGCGGTCAGTTGCTCGACGAGACGCCCCATTGGCGTGGCGATCTGTTGACACAACTGGCCCAGGCGAGCGCCGAGTTGTCCCGTGGCGATCTGCTTCGGGCACTGGTGCTGGCGGATACGCGCGCGGTGTCGGAGCGGGATTGGCAGCGGATGCGTCAGGCGGGCTTGGTCCATCTGTTGGCGATCTCGGGTTTGCATCTGTCGATCGTGGCCGGTCTGGTCATGTCATGCGGCGGCTGGCTGCTGCCGCGGATCTGGCGCGATCCCCGTGGCCGTGGCCGATTTGCCGTCTGGTTGCTCGCGGCTGCGGCGGTGCTGGGTTACGGGGCGCTGGCTGGTTTTGCGTTGCCGACGGTGCGTGCGGCCTTGATGGTGATCTTCGGGCTGCTGTTGCTGTGGGTGAGCCGGGCGGCGCGGCCGTGGGAGATCCTATTACGGGTGGCGGCGTTGATCCTACTATTTCAGCCGCTGGCGGCGATGACGCCGGGCTATTGGCTGTCATTTGGTGCGGTGTCGGTGATCCTGCTGCTCAGTTGGTGGCTGCCCGGGCCGAGTACGCGGCGCGATAAGATCTTATGGTTTGTTCAAGTGCAGATCGCGCTGACGTTGTTGCTCACCTTGCTGCAGGGGGTTTGGTTTGGTCAATTCAGTCTGCATGGGATCTGGACCAATCTGCTGCTGTTGCCTCTGTTTGGCGCTTTGATCCTGCCGCTTTGCTTGCTGGCGGCGGCGCTGTTTTTTGCCGGTGCACCCGCGCAGGTGCTGCAACTGGCGGACTGGGCATTATGGCCGGTGGATTGGGTCGCGATGCAGGCCAGTGCCGTTGCGCTGGGGGCCGGTGATCTGCCGCTGATGTGGCTGTGGCCGCTGACCGCCGCCACGCTCGCTGCGGGGTTGTGCTGGTGGTCCCCGTGGCGCGCCGCCCGCTGGCAAGCGGCGATCTTGTTGCTGCCTCTGCTCGCCCTGCTCTGGCAGCAACCGGCGCGTTGGCGCTTGGATGTGATCGATGTGGGTCAGGGCTTGTCGGTGTTGGTGCAGCGGCAGGGCGCGGCGCTGTTGTACGACACCGGTGCGCGGTTGCCGGGCGGGTTTAGCTACGCCAAGGTGGCGCTACTGCCGCTGCTTCGTGAGCGTGGGATCACCCGGCTCGATTATTTGGTGATCAGCCATGGCGACAACGACCATGCTGGTGGGGCGTCGCTGCTGCAGCGGAGGATCCCGATCGCGCAGCGGATCGGCTTCGAGGGCACGCCATGTACGCAGGGGCCGAGCCAATGGCAGGGGCTGACGCTGAGCTGGTTTCAGGCGCCATTGGCGGGCAATGACGGCTCTTGTGTGTTGCTGCTCGAAGATGGCCAGCGGCGTGTCTTGTTGCCCGGTGACATTGAGCAGGCGGGTGAGGCGTCGCTGTTGGCGCAACTGCCTGCGGGGCCGATCGATCTGTTATTGGCGCCCCATCATGGCTCCAAAACCTCAAGCAGTCAGGCACTGGTTGACGCGTTGCAACCCAAACGGGTGGTGTTTCCCGCCGGTAGGTACAATCGCTGGAATTTCCCCCACCCCGATGTGTTGGCGCGTTATCGCCAGCAGGGCGCGGAGATCTGGATCAGCGGGCAGACGGGGCAGTTGCAGATCGATCTGGGAAGTTCGGTCTCCGTGCTGGGTTATCGCCAAGCTCTGGCCCCATGGTGGTATAACCGAGACTGAACGATCGCCAGAGCTGGTGCAATATTGGGCAATGACGTGGTGCTAAATGGGCTTTTGTGGCCTAAACGTTGGTATCACCAGGTGGGCGGAGTAGAATGGCTGCCCTTCGAAATTGATAATCGGCTGATATGAGCGACAACAAATCCGGTCAGGTATGGCCAACCTTTAAGCGTCTATGGCCCTTTGTGCGGCCTTACAAGCAAGCCTTCATTGTCGCTGTTCTGGCGATGGCGGTTTATGGCGGTATCGATGCGGCGCTGATCTACATGTTGAAGCCCTTCATCGATAACGGCTTACAGCCGGGCGATACGGAGTTTCTGCGTTGGGTGCCGGTGTTCATTGTGGGCATGTTTGTGCTTCGAGGCAGCGCCAACTTCGTCTCTACCTATTGCATGGCCTGGGTTAGCCAGCATGTGATCCGCGCCATGCGCCAGACGGTATTCGAAAAGTACCTGCGTCTGCCGGTCTCATTCTTCGATGCGCGTCCCAGCGGTGAGCTGATCTCCAAGGTGACCTACGACACCGAACAGGTTTCCCGTGCCTCCTCCGGTGCCCTGGTGACTATGGTGCGTGATGGATTCACCGTGGTGGCGATGCTGGCCATCATGTTTTGGGAAAGCTGGCAGCTCTCCTCCATCATCTTCCTAGTGGGGCCGCCGGTGGCCTGGGTGATCGCCTTTGTCAGCCGTCGCTTTCGCAATATCTCCAAAAACATTCAGGCGGCCATGGGTGGCGTGACCAGCGCCACCGAGCAGACGCTCAAGGGTCATAAGAATGTGTTGGCCTTCGGTGGCCAGGCCCTGGAAGCCGAGCGCTTTGCTAAGGTGAACAACCAGAATCGGCAGCAGAATATGAAGCTGGCGGCCGCCCAGGCGATCAGCCAGCCGGCGATCCAGGTGATCGGCTCCTTTGCCCTGGCTGCGGTGTTCTTTGCTGCCAGCTTCGAGAGCGTACTGCATAGCATGACCCCAGGCTCTTTTGTGGTGATCATCAGCGCCATGATGGGGCTCCTGGCACCGCTGAAGCGCCTGACTCGGGTGAATGCCGAGTTCCAGCGCGGCATTGCTGCGGCCCAAAGCGTGTTCTCGGTACTGGATGAGCCGGATGCCCGGGATACCGGCACCCAGACCCTAAGCAGCAGCCAGGGTAAGTTGACCATGGAAAACGTGGTGTTCAGCTATCCCAACTCGGACGGACCTGTGCTTAAGGGCATTGATCTCGAAGTGCCTGCCGGCAAGAGTGTGGCGCTGGTCGGGCGCTCCGGCTCGGGCAAGACCACGTTGTCGACCTTGCTGCCTCGCTTTTATGAGCTGGACAGCGGTAAGATCCGCTTGGATGGCGTTGATATCTCTGAGCTGACCCTGGCCAGCCTGCGGCAGCAGATCGCCACAGTGTCCCAGCAAGTCGTGCTGTTTAACGACTCCATTGCCAACAACATCGCTTATGCCTGTGAAGAAAACGTCAGCCGTGAGCAGATCGAGGCGGCGGCCAAGGCGGCCCATGTGATGGAGTTTGTTGAAAAGCTGCCGGACGGGCTGGATACCTTGGTGGGTGAGGATGGCGTGTTGCTGTCCGGCGGTCAGCGCCAGCGGATCGCCATTGCCCGAGCGATTTTGCGCGATGCGCCGATCCTCATTTTGGATGAGGCCACCTCGGCACTGGATACCGAGTCCGAGCGCGCCATTCAGGCGGCGCTGGAGACTCTGCAGCAGGGCCGCACCTCATTGGTGATCGCGCACCGCCTCTCCACCATTGAATCGGCGGATGAGATCGTGGTGATGGATCAGGGTCAGATCGTCGAGCGCGGCAGCCACGCCGAATTGCTGGCCAAACAGGGCGCCTACTTCCAGTTGTATCAGCTGCAGTTCGGAGAGGAGTGATGGCGCTGCAAGGACGCGTTGAACAGGCATGGCAACAGGGTCACCCGCTCCTGTGGCTGCTGTTGCCGCTGACGGCCTTGTTTATCCTGATCACCACGGTGCGTCGCGCGCTGTATCGGCTGGGGCTGAAGCGACAGCCGGTGTTGGCCGTCCCTGTGGTGGTGGTGGGTAACATCAGTGTGGGCGGCAACGGCAAGACGCCGACCGTGCTCTACCTGATCGATCTGCTGCAGCGCCAAGGCTACCGGCCGGGGATCATCAGCCGTGGCTATGGCGGCAAGGCGACGCGCTACCCCTTGTGGGTGAGCGCCGACACGCCGGCCAGCGAGTGCGGCGATGAACCTGCGTTGATGGCGCAGCGCACCGGCGTTCCTGTGGTGGTGGGGCCGGATCGGGTTGCAGCGGCGCAACGCCTGATCGACAGCGGCGAGGTGGACATCATCGTCAGCGACGATGGCATGCAGCACTACCGCTTGGGCCGCACGTTGGAGGTGGCGGTGATCGACGGTCAGCGCCGCTTTGGCAATGGCCACCGCTTGCCGATGGGGCCGCTGCGCGAGTCGGTCGCGCGCCTGCAACACTGCGATCTGATCATCAATAACGGTGGCCCTGCGCAGAGTGGCGAGGCTTTGATGACATTGGCGCCAGAGGCATGGCGTCGGGTCGATAGCGGGGCTCAAGCGGCGCCAGACGGCCCCTGTGTGGCGATGGCCGGGATCGGTCATCCACCGCGTTTTTTCGCCACGCTGGCGCAGTTGGGGATCCCTGTGGTGGCACAGCACGGCTTTGCCGATCATCAAGCCTTCGACGCGGCGCAGCTGGATCGGATCACGCCTACAGGCCACGCCCTGTTAATGACGGAAAAAGATGCGGTTAAGTGCCGTAGCTTTGCGCGCCCAAACTGGTATTACCTACCGGTTACTGCTAGTTTGGGGCCAGATTTTGATAGCCAATTCATGGCCAAGTTAAAGGAAAAGCTCGATGGCGTTCGACAATAAATTGCTGGAGATCATTGCCTGTCCCGTGTGTAAGGGCAAGCTGGAGTATGACCGTGACGGCCAACGCCTGATCTGTAAAGCGGATCGACTGGTGTATCCGATCACCGAGGGGATCCCGGTCCTGTTGGAAGATCGGGCCACGACATTGGAGAGCCAGGACTGATGTCATTTGTTGTGGTGATCCCGGCGCGTTTTGGCTCCACTCGCTTGCCGGGTAAGCCGTTGGCGGATATTGCCGGTAAGCCAATGATCCAGCATGTGGCGGAGCGTGCGCTGGCCAGCGGTGCTGATCGTGTGGTGATCGCCACGGATGATAGCCGGGTGGCGGAGGCGTTACCGGCGTCGTTTGAGGTGGTGATGACCTCCGCGGATCATCAAAGTGGTACCGAGCGTCTGGCGGAAGTGGTTGAGTTGCTGTCGCTTAGCGACGACACCATCGTGGTCAATGTGCAGGGCGATGAGCCGTTGATCCCACCCGCCAATATTCGTCAGGTGGCGGAGAATCTGGCGCAAAGCCCGGCGGGTATGTCGACCTTGGGCGTGGCCATTACCGATGCTGAGGAGATGCACAATCCGAATGCGGTCAAGGTAGTGTGTGATAAGGACGGCCATGCGCTGTACTTCTCACGTGCCGCGATCCCGTGGGATCGGGACGGGTTTGCCGCCCAGCTGGGGGTCGCTCCCGGGGCGCTGCGCCATGTGGGGATCTACGGTTACCGTGCCGGCTTTATCCGCCGTTACGTCTCTTGGCCGGTCAGCCCACTGGAAACCATCGAGTGTCTGGAGCAACTGCGCGTGCTCTATCAGGGCGAGAAAATTCATGTGGCTGAAGCCCATGAAACGCCGGAAGCCGGGGTCGATACGCCGGACGATCTCGAGCGGGTTCGCCGCGCTCTCATCGATTAAGGCCACCTGTTCGCTTGAGTGGGCAAAACGGCGCATCCTCGGATGCGCCGTTTTTTGTTTTTTTGCCCCCAAGCGTGCTCAGGCTGGGCAGAAACACCGCATGATCAAGGCGTCTTCCCGCCCTTCGGCGCTGGGGTAGTAGCCCTTACGGCGATCGATCTCGTCGAAGCCAAACGTGCGATACAGATGCTGGGCTGGGGCGTTGGAGGCGCGGACCTCCAGCAGGATCTGCTCCCACTGCTCCTGCTGTGCCAGAGCCATCATCGCCTGCATCAGTTGGCGGCCAAACCCTTGGCCATGGTGGGCCGGATCCACCGCGATGTTGATCAGCTCCGCTTCACCGGCGACCACGCGGACAATGACATAGCCCAGAAGTTGGTCGCCTTGCCAGAGGCCGAGATCGCGATAGAGCCCGCCAAAGTTGCTGGCCATCAGTTTTTGGCTCCAAGGATGGGAATGCGCTAGTTGTTCAATGCGGAACATGGCGCTGACATCCAGTATCGAAAGGGGACTGATCGCGGCGGGCGGCTGCGAGGCGTGAGTGGGATCCATGTTCATCGGTTGGCCATTTATGATTACGGACGGCGCTTACCACAGGGGCGGCGCCAAGGAGGCGCTGATTGTACGAGTTTTGCCACGGACTGGCGAGTGCTCTTGCTCAGGCTCAGGGGCGTGGGAGCAGCAGCAACAGATGGCACAGCACCACCAAGGTGGTGAGGGCGATGCGCAGGCTGAGATAGCCATCGGGCATGTCCAAGGTGTGCATGTCGTACAGCAAGATGAACAAATAGGCCGCGCAGAGCAGCCAAAGCGCGGCACTTTCCGGCAACAGCAGGAGCGCGCACCAACCGATGAGGCTGGGCAGCATCGCGACGTAGGCTTGCATCACATTGGGTTTGCTGAGGACGGCTTGAGACCAGTGCACGCCGCCAAGAAACGACAGTATCAAGGCGCTGTAGAGCAGAAATGCGGTGGTGGCGGTGTCGGCGGGCAGCACGGCGAGGTAACTGGCCAGCGCAAAGCCGACAAAGGGCAGCAGGCCGAGACAGCTAAGCAGTTTGGCGTGGGTGTGCATCGGGTTACCTAGAAGAGAGCCACATGCTTGCAGTGTAGTCGGAGGAGCGGGGTAGTTACGCCCGGCGCAGAGGTGGCGTACGGGCGCAGTGGGATCAGGCCATGGCGCCTTGCAACCTCGGCACCGGCTTGGCGTTGATGGGCAGATGCAACAGTGCGGCAATCGTGGCAAACAGCACGGTGGCCCACCAGATCGGCTCATAGCTGCCGGTGTAGTCGTAGATCCGGCCACCGGCCCAGGCACCGAGGAAGCTGCCCACCTGGTGGGTAAAGAACACCAGACCGTATAGGGTCGACAGGTAGCGGGCGCCGAAGATCTGGCGCACCAGGCCGGAGGTCAGCGGCACGGTGCCGAGCCAGCAGAAGCCGATGGCGGCGCCAAACAGGGTGGCGGTATGCTCATTGACCGGCAACACCACGAAGGCGCCGATCACGACCGCGCGCAGCAGATAGAGCACCGCCATGACGTGGCGCTTGTCAAAGCGGTCGCCCATCAGGCCCCAGAAGTAGGAGCCGAAGATATTGAAGATCCCGACGTAAGCCAGCGCCAGTGCCGCAGCAGAGCCGGGCATGCCCTTATCGGCCAGATAGCTGGGCAGATGGGTGGCGATGAACATCACGTGAAAACCGCAGACAAAGAAACCGGCGTGGATCAGCCAGTAGCCTTTGTGGGCAAAGGCTTCGCGCAGTGCTTCGCTCAAGGTTTGCTCCGGCACGGCGTGCTGTGCTGCGGCCTGGTCGGCCTTGGCGGTGCGGATAAAGGCGGCGAAGGCGATCATCAGCGCACACAGCAGGGCAAACACCATAAAAGCGGTTTGCCAGTCGTAGTGGCTGAGCAGGCTTTGCGCGCCGGGAATGACGGCAAACATGCCGAAGGAGCCGGCGGCGGTGGTCAGGCCGAACGCCTTGGCGGTGTGCTGGGGCGGTACGGCTTTGGCGACGGCACCGAGTACGATGACGTAGCTGGTACAGGACAGACCTAGCCCGACCAAGGCGCCGAGTGACAGGTACATCCACTCTGGCGCGGCGGCGATGGAGGTCAGGTACAGGCCAGCGGCGTAGGCGATCGCCCCGAGGCTGATCACTCGGCGGGCGCCGTAGCGGTCGGCGGCCATGCCGACAAAGGGCTGAAAGGCACCAAACAACAGGTTTTGCAGGGCAATGGCCAGGCTAAAGAACTCACGGCCGGTATTGAAGGTGTCGCTAATGGGCATCATGAAGATCCCAAAAGATTGGCGAATGCCCAGGCTCACCACCAGGATGGTAATGCCCATCCAAACCAGCAGCGGAAAACGGAAAATGCTCATTGATGGTGTCCCATAGTGTGGTGAGAGGTGTGATCGGTCATATCGGGATCGGCCATGTCGTGTCCGTCGTGGTTGTCCATGCTGTGGCAACCGGCATTCACCGCGTCCTGGGCCAATACGTCCAACAGGGGCTGGCAGTGGTGGACCAGGATCAGGCTCAGGATCAGTAGGGCAGCCCAACGCAGTAGCTGAGCCGGCAAGGATTGTGAGAACACGGCGGACGTCTCGTCAGAAAAAGAGGCGCAAGGGTACCCAGTTGTCGGGTAGGTGCCAAGTGAGGATTGTTCAAAGATGCCATGCACTGCACGCATAGATCCAGCGGAGCGGGTTATGCACGTAGATCATGCGTTTAATGACAATCTTTCACTGTGCTCATGACCAAGGAGGAGCTAGACTGCGTAGCAAGATAATTGCGTTCATTTGGAGTGAAGCCCATGTTCAAGGCCCTGATCCTTAACCAAGAAGAGAAGAAGACCATTGCGTCCATCGAGCAGATCGATGCCAGCCAACTGCCCGAGGGCGAGGTGCTGATCGACGTGGATCACTCTTCGCTGAACTACAAAGATGGTCTGGCGATCACCGGCAAGGGCAAGATCATTCGCAACTTCCCGATGGTGCCGGGGATCGATCTGGTCGGAAAGGTGGCACAGTCCGATGACAGCCGTTATCAACCGGGTGACGACGTGGTGTTGACCGGCTGGGGCGTGGGCGAGAATCATTGGGGCGGCATGGCGCAGCAGGCGCGGCTGCAAGCTGATCATTTGGTACCGCTCGCCGCCGGTTTGACCGGTAAGCAGGCGATGATGATCGGCACCGCCGGTTTGACCGCCATGTTGTGTGTGCAGGCGCTGCAAGAAGCCGGAGTGACGCCGGATCAGGGCGAAGTGTTGGTGACCGGCGCTTCCGGTGGCGTGGGCTCGGTGGCGGTGACGCTGCTGGCACAATTGGGCTACACCGTGGCTGCCGTGACGGGTCGCAGCGCCGAAAACGGCGAGATGCTTAAAGCCTTGGGGGCCAGTCGTATCGTTGAGCGCAGTGAGTTGGCTGAGCTGGGTCGTCCGCTGGATAAGCAGCGCTGGGCCGGTGCGGTGGATACCGTCGGTAGCGCCATGCTGGCCAATGTGCTGGCACAAACCCAGTATGACGGCGCCGTGGCGGCGTGTGGCCTGGCGGGCGGGTTTGATCTGCCCACCACGGTGATGCCGTTTATCCTGCGCAACGTGAAGTTGTTGGGGGTCGATTCGGTGATGTGTCCGTTTGAGAAGCGTCAGCGTGCGTGGCAGCGCTTGGTTGAGCTCTTGCCCGCCAGCTTCTACGAGCAGGCGTGCAGTGAGATCACGCTGGAGCAGGTACCCGAGTATGCCGAAGCCATTACCCAAGGCCAGGTAACCGGCCGTGTGGTGATCACGCTCTAAGCTAACGTCAGGCCATTTGTCGATGGCAAGGTGCAAAAGAGGTCAGCCGAGTGCTGGCCTTTTTTATACATGTCCGACCAATTTTTCGGCTAAAAAAGCTTGTTAAGTTAAGGGGTAAGGGCGTATTACTGAGGATAGGCAGTCTGGGTTGAAAGGCAGGGAGCGCGGATGCGATTAGCCGAGTTGATGAGCCATCCTGTGGTGACGGTGGAGATGGACGACCGATTACATCTGGTGAAGGAGATCTTTGACCATACCCGATTTCATCATCTTGTGGTGTTGGACGAGGGCAAGCTGGCCGGGGTGTTGTCGGATCGGGATCTGTTTAAGGCGATGAGTCCATATCTGGGGACGGCGGCAGAGAGTCGGCGCGACCGTGCGACGCTGGACAAGCGGGTGCATCAGATCATGTCACGGCCCGCCATTACCCTTGAGCGATCCGCTACGGTGGCCCACGCCGTTGCTCTGTTTCACCATCACAAGATCTCCTGCATCCCAGTGGTGGAGCCGGATGGTGGCTTGTGCGGGATCGTCAGTTGGCGCGATCTGCTGCCGGCCTTATTGCAATGTGGCCCCCTTCAGCGCAACGAAGCGTCGGCACAGGACGACGGGGCGTTGGTTCAAGTGATCGAGTTGAGCGCGACGGATTGAGCACGGCGTCGCGTTCAAGCCCAATCGTGCCCTCTGGCTGCGGATCTCGCAGTGGAACGTCCGCCGCGAAGGTGCTCGCTCTCGATGCTGTGCTGGCGGGTGTCAATCACGTTGGCTGAATAGGCGCGTGCATAGCCCCGCGATGAGGATGTTGATCAGCGCGGTGATCACGATCAGCGCGAAGGCGACATCAAACTGAAACAGCTCGAACGCACTGTCTACGTAAAAACCCAAACTGGCTACGCCGAGCATACCGAGCATGGCGGTTTCCCGCACCATGATCTCAAACCGGTAGGTTAGTAGATCTCGCATACCCGGCGCCAGCCGGGGCACATATTCATAGGCCCAGCTGGAGGGGTCGGTGCCGGTGTCTCGGCGCAGCGGCAGATCATCGGCCCGCTGGGCCAGCAGATGGGCGATCAGACTGCCATTGTGGATCGCCAGTGCCAGGGCGGCGGGCAGCATCGATGGGCCGAAGATCATCAGCAGGATAAAGGCCAATAGCAGCTCCGGCATGGAGCGGCCCACCAGCAGCGCGGCGCGACCCAACCAAACCGAGCGGGGAAACAAGCGGCGGGTGGCTATGGGCCAGCTGATGCTACACAGCAGCGCACTGAGCAGCAGCGCCATAAACGCCACCATCAAGGTGCCCCAAATACCGGGCCCAGCCTGCGCCCAGATCTGCTCCAGCCAAAGCCAGAGTGAATGATCTGTGTACTGCAGTTGCGGCCAGATCTCATCGAGCAAGAAGCGCTTCGCCCACGCTGGCTCAAAATGCACCTGCCAGGGTAGCCACACCAATCCGAGCAGTGCCAGCAGGGGCCAGCTCCAGCCACGCAGCCACCACTTCTGTGTGCCGATCAAGGCAAAGAACAGCCACAGCAGGGCGCCACCTTGGGCGTAATACCCTTGGCGAAAGGCGGTTTCCAGATGAAAGCCCAGGGTTGGCAGGCCGACAAAACCCAGCACGGCGGAGGCGCGCAGGGCACACTCGAAGCGATAACGGGTGTAGCTCACCAACTGCGGCCAGACCGGCAGGACCTTGGCGTAGAGCAGGGCCAGCAGGCGCGGCGTGTCGAGCGGCAGGGCGCGAGCAACCGAGCGGGGCGCTTGGCTTAAGATGTCGGAGAAAACCCGGGCAAAGGTGGCGGCGTAGGGCAGTGCCAGGGCCAGTAGGGCGGTGACGGTGGAGAGGCCGAACACCTGCAAAAACAACAGTGCCCAGAAGATCTCATGCACGGCCCGCACGGCGGTGCAGCCGACGCGTACTAGGGCAAAGCGATACAGCGGCACCATCGCAGCGCCGAGCGCAGCCCCGAGGGCAATGCCCAGCACCGCAATGGTGATGGTGGTGCCCAGCGCATTGAGCAGAAACTCGGTGGCGAACAGATCCGGCCACAACATGCCCTGCAGCAGGCGCTGCATCTCGGCGGCGTAGTCGGTGTTCAGCGTCGTCCAGTCACCGCCAATGATGGCGATGAGTCCCAGAATGAGCAGGGCCAGGGCAAAGCGGTGGCTATCGAGGTGGGCTAACACTGGTAGAGGCGTTCCAGATCGGTGCTGCTGACTTGCTGGCTGGGTTTATCAAACAGGATTGAGCCGGCTTTGAGGCCGATGATGCGGGTGCAACAGGCCAGCGCTAGTTCGGCATCGTGCAGGGCGACCACAGCGGTGGTATGGGCGTTGAGCACATGAGCCAGTAGCGTCAGGCTTTGCACTGGATCGACCCCCGTGGTGGGTTCATCGCCTAAAAAGGTGGGACGCTGTTGATAGAGCGCGCGAGCCAGGGCAGTGCGCTGACGCTGGCCACCGGAGAGCTGATGGATCTTGCTGGTGAGCTTTTCCGTCAGCCGAAGGGGGGTTAAGAGCTCGGTCACTTCATGCTGGCGTCCCGGCCAAGGGCGCAGCAGGTTGGCCAGGTTGTACCACAGCGGATAGCGACTCAGCCGGCCAGCATAGACGTTGTGATACACCGACAGCGGTTCAATCAGTCCCAGCTGCTGCGGACACCAGGCTACATCTTTGGGACATTGTGCATAGAGCACATCCAACAGGGTGGATTTGCCTACCCCAGAGTGGCCCAGCAAGGCGACTTTTTCCCCGGGTAGGATCTCGAGCCGATCGATGGACAGCACCACTCGGCCGCTTTGCTTGAGGCGCTGCTGGCTTAATGAAAACACCGGCTTAGCCGGTGTTTTTGGGGGGGCGTTGGTCACTGAGATCAACGCAGCAAGCCTAGCTCGCGGGCGACATCGGCGACCGGGGTGAAATCGTCGTTATCGGCTTCGATGAACTTTTCCCGTGGGAAAGCGGCGAGGATCACCGGATCGTCCAGATCCAGCAGCGCCTGCTGCAGTTTATCGGTGAAGCCAGCGCCGAAACGGGCGTCGACGTCGCCGCGAACGGTCCAGTGGTAATCTGGGTAGCCCGGGGTTTCCCAGATCTTGCTGACTTTGTTTAAGTCGACACTGCCTTCGGCCACGGCGCGGTTCCACACCTTGTAGTTGACGGCGCCCAGTTGATAAACGCCGGCTTCAACTTGGGTAATGGTGCGGCTATGATCGCCGGAGAAACCGACGCGGCTGAATACCTGCTCGGCCTTCCCCATCGACTGTTCGATAAAGAACTGTGGCATCAAACGGCCGGAGGTGGAGCCTTTGGAGCCGTAAGTGAAGGTCATGCCCCCCAGAACGGTTTTATCCAGCTCGGTTTGCGGGCCCAACTGGGTATCCGCATGGGCGATCAGGTAGCTCTTGAAGTTGGGATCCACCGCGCCCTGGGCAATGGCGCGGGAGCCCGGTACCAGCTGACGGGCCTGGACCCCGGAGAGGCCCCCGAACCAGGCTAAGTGAACCTGATCGTTGCGAAACGCGGTCACCGCCGCCGAGTAGGATTTGACCGGGATGTATTTGACCTCGACGCCCAGCTCGGCGCTGAGGTAGGTACCAACCTGCTCAAAGCGGGTGCGCAGCTGGGTTTCGTCTTGATCCGGAATGGCGGTAAAGAACAGCGTTTGGGCTTGTACGCCGCTGATCATGATCAGGGACAGTAGGCAACTGGAGAGGGCGCGTCGCAACATGATTGAGTCTCACGGAGAATAAAGTGGCGCCAGTTTAAGGGGTTCGTGCGTCTTTGTCAGGTCAGGTTATATCCTGCAGTGAGATAAATGGTGCTGGTTGGTAATATTTTTTTCAGTTTGTGAGGGAATAGCGGCGGTCCGTCATGTGTTGGGCAGTATTGTGTGCACGGTCTCTATAAAAGCTGATCAGGATCAATCATTTTGCTGCCAGTATGCCGATACTCGAACAATACGTATGTCGTCATCGAGGATGTAGCAGATGAAAAACCGGTTAGATGTTCGCAAGGCTTTGCGGGTGTGCGACAAAGCCACTCGATTTGGCCGTAAGGGAGCAGACAATTACGAGTTGGACGGGCTGAAGGTTAGGCCACATTTTGACGGTTACACGGTGACCGTGAGCGATCCGCAAACCTCGTTGCATCTGCACTTCCATAATCGTTATCAGATCCACTCGGAAGATGGTCGGGCGATGGACGCATTTATCGAGCGGTTGGATCTGATCGATCAGCGTTACTGACAGCGTCTTTCGGTAGGCGTTGAGTTGGAGATCTTTCCGGGCTGTTTTGCTTTTGTTGGCTGCTGCGAAGAACGGCTTGGCCCATAAGAAACAGGCCGAGCAAGCAGACCAAAGCGGAGTGGCTGGCATGAAACAGCAGTTCATTACGACTGACCCCCAACCAGAGTGCACCCCAAAATAAGGGGCAGCATAATCCCATTAAAGCGATAAATGCCCCGGGTTTTGCACTGTCCGGCAGTCGGCCTTCACGGCGCAGCAGGTTGATGATTTGCCCGATCTGGTGGTAGGGGCAGAGCTTTAGTACGCGCTGCAGTAGGGGAAAGCGTTCCATTGCATCTTCCGTAGGTAGGATCAGGCTTAACTCTAGCCGCATGGTGACTTGATTCCTGCGGCACGCCTCACGAAATTGCAGCCATTAGTAAGTTATTTGACGTATCTGGCAACGCCAGCCCCATGTCTTGAATGCGTCGAGTGATCAGCCGGTCACACTTTTGCTGCGGTAACCCTCGACGCCAGATCTGCGTGAGTCGTCGATGGGTTTTGTTCGGCATCAGTCATTTAGATGTTGATATGCTAATGCGGCAACTTGGGAGTTTATACGCTGGGTGAGACAGCGTAATAAAATTTTGCATGTGCATGGTGGTTATCTGTTGAGCAGTATATGCCATTATTTAGTAACAGTATTATCAACATGGGTTTTCGTTGGTCCCAATTGAATCGAGTCGAGACTTGTCAAATGGACAGTCGATTGGTGGGTGTTGAAATTTCTATTGTAGACTTGTTTCTGTTATGCATTGAATCTCTGCTTATGTACTAGAGATAGAGATTTGTACGGTACGGATTGTGAACTTATATATGTTGTTTCCTTATATTACAGAGCGTTTTTCTCCAAGTAGTCAGTCACGCGGTCAATGCTGTATTGAGGTAAGGGGCTACGAAGGGTGGTGCGTAGCTCTCGGATAAGTACCTCTATATATTGCTCGAGTGGGGCAGATACGTAGATGGGTTGGAGTGCGTAATTGAGTGTGTTGACGAGATAGCCGCGCTCTATGGCCTGCAGGTTCATTAGTAATTTTGTTCGAGATGATGGTTTCAGTGTTTCATTGTTTTCAACGGCTATCCTTTCAATCAATCGTTCCGGAAAACGAAATATACGCTGCAGTAAGTGGTCAACGTCGGATATCAAGTTAGGGTTTGCTCGCCTCCACATGGTGGGATTGGTCGCTAAGAACATTAAGCCATGATTATTGCCAGTATGGCGGTGTAGGTATAAGACAAAGCTGTAGCAGCATATGATTTTATCAACAACGTTAAGGTCAGGGCAGTGCTCTATCTCTAGCATGGAATCAAGGCGACGCAATAAATCGGCTCTAAACACGGCAAGCATGATGTCATCTTTGGTTGGAAAACAGTCATAGATTGTGGACTTTGATACGTGTGCTTTATCTGCCAGTCCGGGGAGTGAAAAATTGACGATACCATTCTTTTTGATATCAACAATTGCTGCCTGCAGAATTCTCTCGCTGGTAATCTTACGCACTCTTTTGCCTTGCCTGTTAGTACCCTAGGCGGAAGCAAAACATTCTTGTTGTATAAAGTCTAGGTGCGTTGGTGACGGTGTGAATTATTGCTAAAACATAATTCAGAAAGCGTATTTGCTGGCCATTACACTTAGGCTACCCATAAAGGATAGCCTAAGTGTTGTTCAATCAACCTAGATTAGAAGGCTAGATCTGGATTGATGACCTGCGCTCGATAAAATGGCAGGGTGGGGGCAACGTTATGGATTTTGATCTCCACTTTTACGTCACGTTTATCGTCAGCTGATACCTCGGTGATCCAAGGGTGAGAGACCTCAGGTCTCTTAAATAACCCAGCGGAACCAGAGAACATCATCATGGTCTCTTTATCTGCCATATAACGGATTGATGAGGTTACTGGACTGTACCAGTCCCAGCCTCGCTCTTTGCCGTATTCCCACACTTGCTTAACAGTCAGGTTGTCTTCATCAATGACGTACTCAACCCCACGGCTGTATTTCATATTCGGCAAGGCTGGTTGCTCAAAGCCTCGTCCGTCGCCATTGTCGAATGATACGAGAGTGCCGCGATCGGTTAGCCAAGACGTGTGTTGAGTCCAAGGCCAATCAAAATCGGTATCTTTGCACTTGCCCTCGTGGCAGTCCAACTTACGTCCTTTGTTGTCAATGGGAGTCAATACCTTGGACTCGAGATCGCCCCATCCCAGGTTGCCTGCTAGGATCCATTTCACCTCTTTGTCACGACCGATCTTGACTGTGCCTTGGTGGCGGAGCGAAAGAATAAGGCTGTCATCGGAGGGGTCATATGCAATTGAGTTGATATGCGCCCAATTTCGTCCCGGTGCGATGCCTGCAATATCCCCAAAGGGGGCGTCTGGTTCAATTTCTACCATCTCTCCCTGTGCATTCTCATCAATGTTTAGGCAGACAGCTGATGAATCCAGTACGGTGATAAGCGAGCTCCGATTGGGATTCAGGATTGAATTCATATCCCACTCTTCGACTACGTTGCCATATTCATCGACCTCAATAATATGGTCGCGGACGGTATTCACTCGCTGTCCATCGGGGCGAAGGTAATTTTTCTTCGCAACACGAATGAGGTAGGTGTCGTGAGGTGTTTGTACGATTTCATGGCTGTGGTCGATATAACCGCGAGGCAGACGACGCTCAAATACTTTACGGCCGAGCAGATCCATTCTGAGATAGCTCTGGCCTTTGGCGACAATCAATTCACCATTTTCAACCTGATGATAGCCCATCATGACACCCTTCATTGAGATGTCTTCATCGCCATTGAAATGGAATGGGCTCAGATACCAGCGTACCTCACCTTGTGTATCCGTCACATAGTGATAAGAGGGCATCGCATTCCACTCACCGGCACCACCGTTTGTCCAGGTCAGAGAACGGGAATCCGGCCCGCGGTGGTTACCATTGACAAGATAAAGGCGGTCTTCAAAGCCTTTCGCAACCTTTTTCACTTCCATTTCCGGGAATGTGCGTTCCATTCGGTCCATGGCAACTGTCATTATCGGTTGGGTCAGAATTTTATACGTCTCTTTTTTGTTTTCTCCGGTAGAGAGCTTGTAGCTGACTTCGACGATGTTCATGTGATTGGCATAGAGACCAAACACAGGGATCCCATTATGGGTTAGCAAGCTTTTTCTTTCGACGTCATAGTTAATGTCGACCCCTTTTTTGCCTTTGCCTTTCACTGTTACTTTTGCTGACGCTAGGCGCTTGCCGCCTAGATCAATCACAGCAGTCAGGGGAGCGATATTATAAGGGTTGATATAAACCATTCCCAGTTCGCCTTGGCTTGGCAATCCCTTTACGGTAGCTTTAATGCCGTTTTCTGCTATAGCTGTGCCACTCAATAGTGCAGTTGTAATGGCCATCGCCATTAATGTGTTTTTACGACTCATCATCATTCATCCCAAGTGATTGGCTTATCCGTTATTAAGATTAAGTGTCTCGAAGGGAGTTATATGGTCACTGGTCACAAAGTGGTGTACTAACTGTACTGGCTGTGTGGCTAGTTAGTATTAGTTGTACTTGATGGAATGACGTCTAAAAAAACAGGATGATTGGGGAATGTTTTTCGTTTAGCTTTTGTTGTTTTCACGCGGAGTCTCAACCGCGAAGCTTCTTGCGGTAAAGTAATTCGATTTTCACTTGGTTTGATTTAAGGTGCAGTCTTATCTCTTCACCGCCCATAGGGAAAGACACTTCTTGGCGGCACGTTTTTGCTTTTGACGGTCTTAGTGTAGAAAAGTGGTATGCGGCTCTGCCCATGCTAAGCACGGGCAAAGAGGCGTATTGAACTTGAGTGGATGAAAAGTAGTTTTCTATCTTGTTTGAGTTATTGAGCCAAGCTTTTCTGCGGACGGGGCCGAAGGAGCGTTTGTACGCTTGGACGAACCATGGTTGTCATTTAGCCCAACCCCATGTCTTGGATGCGCTGATCGATCAATCGGCCGCATTCCTGCTTGAGCAGATCCCGCAGCCAACGCTGGGGGGCGGAGTGTTCGCAGCGCGGATGCCACAGCAAGGAGTAGTCGAAGGGCTTGAGCTCAAAGGGCAGGGAGCGGATCACCAGATCGTGTTTCTCGGCGACCAGATAGGCCAGATCGGCGGGGACGGTGATGATCAGCGGCATGGTGTCGACCACCGCCAGCGCGGTTTCCAGGTGATAGGCTCGAAGCACCTGTTTCGGCGCGGGGTGGCCGCGGAGCCCTGCATCGATCAGCGCTTTGACGCCGTCGCTGATGGCGATCATGGCATGGGGGTAGTTGAGATAGTCGTTGATGGTCAGGGGCTTGTCGGCCAGAGGGTGGGATTTGGAGAGCAGACAGAACACGCCGACTTGGCCGAGATGGGCCGAGTGCAGCGGTGCGATGTCACCGTCGGTGCGGCAGATCGCCATGTCACAGCCGCCGCTGGTGAGTTGATCCAACAGATGTTCGTGTTGCACCGGGGCAAACTCCAGCTCGATGGCCGGGGCTTGTCGGTACAGCTCCGGTAAGGCGTAAGGCAGGATGGTTTGCACCGCGTAGTCGGTGGCGGCGATCACAAAGCGTTGCTCGCAGGCTTTGGGCTGGAAATCCTGTGGGGCCAGTAGCATGCGCAGCGCTTCCAGCGGCTGTTGCAGATCCTGATCGAGGCCGAGTGCCCGCTCGGTCGGCACCAGTTTTTGCCCTTGACGGATAAACAGCGGATCGTCCAGCAGCTCACGCAGCCGGCCCAGCACCCGGCTCATTGCTGACTGGCTCATATTCAGTCGTTTCGCGGCGCCGCTGACGCTGCCCTCTTCCAATAATACCTTGAGCGCGATCAGCAGGTTTAGATCGCGGCGGTAGATCTCATCCAGCTCCATAACGACTCATTTTAGGGGACTCTATATCGAAGTATGACAGCGGAGAAGGACGTGTCACAGTCAATCAAGGGATCTTTTCATAGGTAGATTGTTGATAGGCGCGCACACTGGTGGTCTGGATCACCCCGTTGAGTACCGAATGCCTCTGCTTCCTACCTGTCCGCCTTTGTTGATTGAGGAGGGGCTGTTCGATGAGATCTGCCGATCATTGAGCCAAAGTGGTTATGCCGTTTTACCTGCCGCCTTACCTGTGTTGATCAGCGATGCTTTGATGTGCTGTCTGGCCACGATGGAAGCCGATGGCTTTCGCAACGCGGCCATCGGCCGTGGGGTACAATCTCAGGTCAATACGGGCGTGCGCCGAGATGAGATCGCCTGGATTGAAGCACAGTCTCACACGGCCCGCCTTTGGCTGGAATGGGCAGAACGTCTTCGTCTGCACCTGAATCGCCACCTGTATCTGGGGCTGTTCTCTTTTGAAAGCCACTTTGCCCGCTACCAGCCGGGTCAGTTTTACCAGACACATCTTGATGCGTTTCGTGGGCGATCTAATCGTGTCGTCACGCTGCTGACTTACCTTAATCATGATTGGCTGAAGCAGCACGGGGGTGAACTGCTGATCTATCCCGATAATCGGTCTGAGTCGCCTGTGGCACTGGGGGTATCGGTGGCTTCTGTTCTGCCGGCTTTGGGTACCTTGGTCGTTTTCCTTAGCGACCGCTTTCCGCACGAGGTGTTACCGGCGACGCGCCCAAGATTGAGTGTCGCTGGTTGGTTCCGACTGAACGAGTGAGTCGCGTGGCCGTCTCTGGTCAAACAAAGCTACTCAAGCCCAGTTCAGCTCGAAACGAAATTCCGTGCCTTGTTGCACCTGACTGGAAACCTGGATCTCACTTTGGTGCAGGGCCAGTAGCTTACGGGTGATGGCCAGGCCGAGGCCGGAGTGGGCACTGTCGCCGCGCACGCTGTTGGCCGCTTTGTAGTGGGGATCGAATATATGGGGCAGATCGGAGGCGGGAATACCTATGCCGCTGTCGCTGACGGTGACGCGCAGGTGTTGCTCTGTCGGGGACAGGCGCACGGTGATGGTGTCGCCGGCTTGGCAGTGGCGCAGGGCGTTGTCGATCAAGTTGGTGAACACCCGCTCCAGCTTTTCGATGTCGGCGTTGATCTGCAAACTGGGATCCTTCGGCTGCACATCCAGCAGCACTTGCTTGTTTTCGGCGGCGGGGCGGTATTTTTGCAGCACGTCTTGCACCAGCTCGGCGATGTTGACGCTCTCCAGTTGCATCGGCACCTGATCGCTCTCCAGCCGGGCCAGCTCCATCAGTTGATCGACCATTTTGTGGATCTTCTCGGCGTTTTGATGGGCGATCTCGATGTAGCGGGGATCGGCGCCGCCCTGCTGTTTGTGTTGCAGCAGGTAGGTTTCCAGGTAGCCCTGCAAGGCGGCGAGCGGGGTGCGCAGATCGTGGCTGACGTGGGCCAGCAGCTCGCGACGCATCTCATCGACGCTTTTCACTTTCTGATATTGGCTCTGCAGGCGTTGGGACAGGGCATTGAAGGCGCGGCTGAGGCGCTGGATCTCATCGGGGCCGCCGTCGGCGAGGCGCAATTGGCCGGTAAAGCCCTGCTGCTCCAGGGTGTCTATCTCGCGAGCGAGGCGGCGCAGCGGGCGGATCATCCAGGCGAACAGGCCTAGGGTGGTGAGCAGCAAAAACAGCGTCGCGGCCACAGCCATCAGGCCACTGAGCTCCCACCACTCGCCGTCGGCGGTTTGCGCGGCGACCGAATCGTAGATCTCGCCATTGATGATGATGTACAGATAACCCTGCAGTTGCTCGCCGGGCTGAGCGTCAGGGGATTGGGCGTAGATGGGGGCGACGGAGAAGATCTTATTGCGATCGACCGAGCGGGGATCCGGCCCGCGCAGCGGTAGGTCGGCGCTGGCGGACAGATATTGCCGGATGGCGTCAATGGGGATCTGCAGACGCTGGATTTTTTCCGCCGGGGCGGAGTAGTTGAGCAGCCGTCCATCGGGACTGAGCAGGTAGAACTCGAAACCTTTGCCCAGGATCATCATGTTATGAAAGGCCCGCTCGACGGCGACGGGATCTGGTGTGTCGCCTTGAAACAGCGGTCCCTCATGGACGATGTGCTCTGCCAGGGCAAAATGCAGCCGCTGGGTGATCTCATCCTCCACTTGATCGTCCATCTGGCGGCTGAGGGTCAACAGTAGTAGGCCGAGCAGCAGGAACACGCCCAGTAGCACCCAGGCAAGGCGGGCAAACAGTGAATTGAATGCGATCATGGTGTGTTCCTTGAGTGCCAGCCGCTAGAGCTGATCATTAAATTTGTAGCCAACGCCCCAAACGGTCAGGACCAGATCGGGCTGAGCCGGATCCCGCTCCAGTTTGGCCCGCAGCCGGTTGATGTGGGAGTTCACCGTGTGCTGATAGCCGCCGTGGTGGTAGCCCCACACCGCATCGAGCAGTTCATCCCGACGGTAGACCCGGCCCGGATGTTGGGCCAGAAACCAGATCAGATCGAACTCGGTGCCGGTCAGCTCTACGGCGCTGCCGCTGAGGGTGACCCGGCGTCGGTTGGGATCCAGCGTTAACGGGCCGACCGAGATCGGCTCTGGCTCGTGTTGCTGTTTGGCCAGTCCGGCCCGGCGCAACTGGGCTTTGACCCGGGCCTGTAGCTCGCGCACTGAGAAGGGCTTAGTCAAGTAGTCGTCGGCGCCGGTTTCCAGCCCGACCACGCGGTCCGCTTCGCTATTGCGGGCGGTCAGCATCAGAATCGGGGTATGGCAGCCCTGTTGACGCAATTGCTGACACAGGGTCAGCCCGTCCATGCCCGGCAGCATCAGATCCAGTACGATCAGATCAAACCTCTGCTGCTGGGCCAGTTGATAGCCCCGCGTGCCGTCGAGACAACGGGTGACCTGATGATTCAGGGTTTCCAAGTTCATCGCCACCAGGGCGTTGATATCCACTTCATCTTCAATGATCAGAAGCTGGGCCATGTAGGCACTCCGGTATTGTCGGGGAGAGAGGGACACCCTGTGGGGACCCATCGTGGGCCACCACAGATCACGGTGTCTCTTTCAGACCGGCATTAACGGGTTCGTGTTACAGACAGTCTCGCCACTGGTGCATCAAAACGATGCAGTGAGAGCAGTGCCGATTGCGCGTAACCGTCATCCAGGCTGACAACGCCACCGTGGCGGGCGACATAATCCACATCGTCGCGGTTGCTGTCGAAACCGGCGCCGCCGCCAGCTGGGCCGGGTATGGTGGCCGCCAGCTCGGAGTTGGCCTCGGTGCCCGCGTCATATACCGGAAGCGTCATGGTGAAGGACTGATTGACCGCCAGATCCGCCAGTGTTCGACCGTCCACGCCGGCAAAGGCGTCGTTGGTGTTGACCAGCATGGTCGCCAGCGTTAGGTGCAGTCCCTGGGTGGCCAGCATTTCGATGTTGACGGTCTGCTGGGCGCCGGGCATCAAGATCCCGTCGCCACTGGCCTGACTGTAGGCGCCATTGTCCTGGGCCATCGTCAGCCAGGCGTTGCCATCGCCGCCCTCGGCCAGCTCCTCCAGTGCGACACTGGCGGGCATGCCGAAGCGCCAGCCATTGACGCTGCCATCGTGCAGATACGCGGCGACCGGCGACATCGGCTGGGCACTAGTGAGGTTGGTGACGCTGATCTCAAACGCCATCATGGCGGGCGGCGGGGTGATGATCACTACGGGATCATTGTCGTTGTCGCCGGGACAACCGGCCAACAGCAGGGCGGCGCCAACGGGTAAAACCAAAGAGGTGAGTTTCATGACGTGCTCCTTATTCGACAACCACGGTCAAACGGGCAACCGGATTGAGCCAACGGTGAATGCGGCTGTCGACGTCACTGACGCCGCCCTCACTGTTGGTATCACCTAGGTTTCCGCGGTGGATGTGCACCACTTGGGTCGGCTCCTCGCTGGTGACGCCGCTGGCGTTCATGCCAGCAAAATCACCGGGAATGCCGGGCATACCGGGGGTGCCCGGCGCGCCACCTGCGCCGGCAACCAGCACTTCATCATTGGCTTCGGTGCCCGCGTCGTAGGCGTTGAGGTGGAGGGTATAGGTGCCGGGCTCGGTCGGGATGGGCCAGCTGTCGAGGCCGACGAAGCCGTCGTTGGAGGGTAAGATCATGGCGGTGAGCGACAGCACGCTGCCCGCTTCGACGTTCTCCAGGGTGGCACTGGTGCTGGTCGCGGGCTGCAGCAGGCCACCGGCCGGATTGGCGGCACTGATGGCCTGAATGCTGTCGGCAATGGTGGCTAAACCGGCGATGTCCCCGCCTTCGGCCATGGCTTGTAGCTCGGGGCTGGCGACCATGCCACTTTGAAACAGGTGGTATTGGCTGTCATGGGCGGTGGCGAGAATGGGGGTAAAGTAGATCCCTTGAGTCAGGTTGGTCACCGTCAGCTGCAGGGTTTGGGCCATGGCGTGGGGGGCGGCGACACCCACCAGCAGGGTTGAGATCGTGATGCCTTTGGTTAAGGTTTTGATGAACATGCTGAAAGCTCCGATTTATTGAGAGGTCGAAGCCAGTGTAGGAAGTGAGTATCCAGCGCTGATCACGCAATTATCAAGAAAGTATCACGATGGGCAGTGGCCGGTGACAGGGTGAGTGATAGGATCCAATCCTGCACTCCTTCTATTGGAAATTGACAAGATGAGACTGTGTGAATGGGCCCCTGAGCGACTCCCAATGCCTTTGCTGCTGGAGGCGGATCCCTGTGAAGCGGCGGTGCGGCGCTATCTGGCTAATGGCCGGGCGTTTGTGGCGCGGCAGGGAGAGACGGTGTTAGCCGCCTGCGTGCTGCAGCCTAAGGGCGAGGGCGTGGTCGAGCTGATGAATGTTGCTGTGTTGCCTGAGCGGCAGGGGCAGGGGATCGGTACTGAATTGCTGCGCTATGTGATCGATCAGTTAGCCCAGCAAGGGATGGTAAGAATTGAGCTGGGCACCGGCACCTTTGGCTACCAATTGACTTTCTATCAGCGGCTGGGCTTTCGGGTGGACTCGGTTGTTAAAGACCACTTTCTCAACAATTACGACGAGCCTATCTTTGAACATGGCATTCAGCATCAAGATATGCTGCGGCTGGTTTTGCTGCTCTGAAGGGCGGGGAGGCGGGAGCCAAAGCGGTTGCTTCGCTTATCGCTTGGTATTTGAACGCAAAAATAAGTGGGTCATGCTGCGTTACCAAGGCAAAGCACAACGAGTGACTATGGCGGTCGGCCACCCACACTCACCGAGAGTCGTCCTAGTTATGGGGCGCATGTTCCAGCTCAATCACGTCACCCGGTTGCATCGCATCGATGCGAATATCGCCGATCCGCACCCGAACCAGGCGTAAGGTGGGGAAGCCGACGGCGGCGGTCATCTTGCGAATTTGTCGGTTTTTGCCTTCGCTGATGGTGATGGAGGCCCAACTGAGCGGGCCGTGGCGCAGATCCCGCGGCTTGCGCGCCGGCGCGGGGAGATCCGGTTCGCCCTCGATCTTGTATGCCTTGCAGGGCAGGGTCAGGTATTTGCCACCGTCCACGCCGATCTCGACGCCGTTTTGAAGTTTGGCCATGGCGACCGCATCGATGTCACCATCCAATTGCACCCAATACTCTTTTTCTACGCTTTTGCTGCGCACCCGCTCGCTGACTTTGCCGTCGGTGGTCAGCAGCAGCAGCCCTTCGGAGTCCTTATCCAGCCGGCCGATGGCCATGGTGCCGGCTGGGAAGTCGGTCAGATCGCCCAGAACCATCTTAGTGCGGCGATTTTCCGGCTTGAACTGACTGAGGCAGGTGTAGGGTTTGTAGATCTTAAAGTGGCGGTGGACTAGCGGTGTCGCTTCGTTTTTGACGGATTGAGCTTGGGACATGGCGTGGGCGTCGCTGGCATTGGCTGAAAAAGTGCTGCGCATTATAGCGGGAAGTTCGGCGATCCCAAGTGATGGCCGAACTTCCCGTTATGATCTGTGGCGCTAGTCGGAATAGGCGTCCTTGACTCGGTTTTGCTCCTCTTCCGGAGGACGGACGTAGCCACGGCTATCCAGCGGCGGCAGGTTGATCTCCGGATAGTCGATCTTCTGATAGGAGATCTGCGTAAGTAGGTGGCGTATGCAGTTGAGCCGGGCTTTCTTTTTGTCATTGCCGTCGATGACAAACCAGGGGCTGTGACGGGTATCGGTGTGATCGAACATCCGGTCTTTGGCCTGCGAGTAGAGTTGCCAGCGTGAGCGCGATTCAAGATCCATCGGGCTGAATTTCCAGCGCTTAAGCGGATCGCTAAGGCGCTCGAGGAAACGTTGCTCTTGCACTTCGTCGGAGACCGAGAACCAGTATTTGATCAGGGTAATGCCGGAGCGGATCAACATGCGCTCAAACTCCGGGCAGGCGCGCAGAAAGTCGTTGTACTCAGGCTCGGTGCAAAATCCCATGACGTGCTCGACGCCAGCGCGGTTGTACCAGCTGCGATCAAACAGCACCATCTCGCCGGCACAGGGCAGATGGGCGACGTATCGCTGGAAATACCATTGGGTCTTTTCTCGGTCGGACGGCGCCGGCAAGGCGGCGACTTTGCAGTGTCTGGGGTTCAGCTTCTCGGTGATGCGCTTGATGGCGCCGCCCTTGCCGGCAGCATCGCGGCCTTCAAACAGCACCACGACCTTAAGCCCTTCCTGTTTGATCCATTCTTGCAGGGCCACAAGTTCCGTTTGTAGGCGTTTGAGTTCTTTTTCGTAGCTGCGCTTGTCCATCGCTCTTTATCCTAAATCCGTTTTTCGTGCCGTTGCAGCTTAGTGTATTGAATACGGGTCGCAAAATCGTTGTTGTTCGGTAAAAAAGATATTGCTGTTTCGTGTGTTACGCTTGTTGATAGTGGTTCCAAATTGCCAACGGAGATGGTTATGGAGATGCGTTTGACAGGGTGGGTGTTGAGCTTGTTGGTTTTGGCCGGGTGTAGCGACGCACCACAGCAAAGCGCGGCACCGCCTCCGAGCGTACAAGTGATGTCGGTGAGCAGCGAACAGGTGCGTTCAAGGGCGGAGTTTGTCGGACGAACGCAGGCGTTTGAGGATGTGAATCTGCAGCCGCAGATCTCCGGTCAACTGCTGGATCGACACTTTACCGAAGGCCAGCAAGTGACTGAGGATATGCTGCTGTTTACCATCGATCCCGCCTCGTTTGAGGCGGAGGTGGCGCAGGCCAATGCGGTGCTGAAACAGGCGACGGCGGCGCGGGATGCGGCGGTACTCAATTGGCAGCGGGGTAAGCGCTTACATCCGGATGGCATGATCTCCGATAATGACATGGATGAGCTGACCTCACGCAAGCTTCAGGCTGAGGCGCAAGTGGTGCAGGCGCGATCGGGTTTGGATTCGGCCCAGCTGCGTCTGTCCTATACCGAGGTCAAAGCGCCCATTGCCGGGCGGATCTCGTCGGCTTTGGTGTCCACCGGTGATCTGGTGACGCCGCAGACCGACTTAGCGACGCTGGTGCAGGCCGATCCCATCTATGTACTATTCCAGGCTTCTGAGCGGCAGATGACCGCCGCACGGCGCATCGCGATGGCCGATCCCCAAGCGGAGATCGGTATGTTGCCGGTGGCGATGATCCTGCCGGATGGGCAGCGTTTCGATCAGACCGGTGTCATTGATTACGTCGATAACCGGGTGGACGCGGCGACGGGCACCATTAATCTGCGGGTGCGGTTCGATAACCCGCAAGATCTGGTGGTACCGGGCATGTACGTCAACTTGGAGATCAGCGCGCCGGATGATGAGGCAGCGCTATTGATCCCTCAAGCGGCGGTGCAGGAGGACCAACAGGGCCGCTACGTGATGCTGTTAGGGGAGGGCAATACGGTGAATAAGCGGGTGGTCGAGCTGGGTGAACGCTTTGAGGTGAATTGGGCGGTGATCGCGGGACTCAAGGAGGGCGATCGCATCGTGGTGGAGGGATTGCAGAAGATCCGTCCTGGGGCGGTGGTCAATCCGGTCGAGCAAGAGAGCAAGCCGTTTCAGCCTGATACCCAGCGCTAGGAGGCGGTCATGATCAGTCAGTTTTTTATCAACCGGCCCAAGTTTGCGTTCGTTATCTCCATTGTCCTGTCCTTGATGGGACTCCTCTCTATCCCCATTTTGCCGGTCGCGGAATTCCCCGATGTGTCACCGCCGCAGATCGCGGTCAGCACCAGCTATGCCGGCGCGAGCGCCGAGGTGGTGAAGGACACCATAGGTCAGGTGATCGAAGCGGAAGTGAATGGCGTCGAGGACATGATCTACATGGAGTCCAAGTCCGCCAACGACGGCTCCTACAGCCTGACGGTGACCTTCTCAGTCGGGGTCGATGCCGATATGGCCCAGGTCAACGTGCAAAACCGGGTGCAACAGGCGCTGCCCCGTTTGCCGGTGGAAGTGACTCAACGTGGCGTTAAGGTGAAGAAGAAGAGCCCCAATTTCTTGATGGTGGTTAATCTGTTCTCGCCCAATGGCACCTTCGATGCGCTGTTTCAGACCAACTACGCGGGCCTCAACATCAAGGACACGCTGGCGCGGGTGTCTGGGGTGTCGGAGGTGCAGATCATCGGTGGACTGGATTACGCCATGCGTATTTGGCTCAATCCGGATCTAATGGCCAGCTTGAGTGTGACCAGCTCGGATGTGGTGAATGCGCTGAAAGAGCAAAACATTCAGGTGGCGGCGGGGCGGATCGGCGCGGCGCCGGTGGATCCCAATCAGCAGTTTCAATACACGTTGCAAACTCAAGGGCGGCTGGCTCGGCCGGAGCAGTATGCGGCGGTGGTGATCCGCTCCAATGCCGATGGCTCCAAGGTGACCGTGGGCGACGTGGGCCGGGTGGAGCTGGGCAGTCAGACCTACGATGCACAGGGCCGGTTAGACAATCAGCCCAGCGCCATTATGGCGGTGTATCAGAGTCCGGACGCCAATGCGTTGGAGGTGTCGGCAGGCATTCGCGCCGAGATGGCGCGGTTGGCGGGTAACTTTCCGGACGATCTGACCTACGACGTGCTGTATGACACCACCGAGTTTGTCTCGGTCTCCATCAAGGAGGTGGTACAGACCCTGTTTATCTCCATCGCGCTGGTGATCCTGGTGGTTTACGTGTTCTTGCAGGACGTGCGATCGACCTTGGTACCGGCCATCGCCATTCCGGTCTCTCTGGTGGGGACCTTCCTGTTTTTGCTGCTCTTTGGCATGACCATCAATACCATCTCGCTGTTTGCGTTGATCTTGGCCATCGGCATCGTGGTGGATGACGCCATTGTGGTGGTGGAGAACGTCACCCGGTTGATGGAAGAGAAGGGGCTTGATCCCAAGACCGCGACGGCGGAGGCGATGAAGGAGGTGACCGGGCCGGTGATCGCCACCACCTTGGTGCTGCTGGCGGTGTTCGGCCCGACGGCGGTGATGCCGGGCATTACCGGCCAGATGTACGCCCAGTTCTCGGTGACCATCTGCATTGCGGTGCTGATCTCCTCCATTAATGCCTTGACCCTGTCTCCGGCCTTGTGCGCGTCCTTGCTTAAGCCGCCCAAGCAGCACGACAGCGGCTTTCATGGTACGTTCAACCGCTACTTTAACAAGCTGACCGGCAGCTATACCTCACTGGTGGCGATGATGATCCGCCGTTCGGTCATGGTGATGGGGCTGTTTGTGTTGGCGTTGGTGGCCACCGGCATG
The DNA here is from genome assembly GCF_039543565.1 of Ferrimonas pelagia. Lineage (NCBI taxonomy): Bacteria > Pseudomonadati > Pseudomonadota > Gammaproteobacteria > Alteromonadales > Ferrimonadaceae > Ferrimonas > Ferrimonas pelagia. Next base: position 31,335 of record NZ_BAABJZ010000097.1, read on the forward strand.
CTGGCCAAGGCGTTGCCCAGTGGCTTTGTGCCCTCGGAAGATAAGAAGAGCTTTTTGGTGGATCTGCAACTGCCGGATGGCGCCTCGCTCAATCGAACCGAAGCGGTGATGAAAGATCTGGTGGCGTTGACGTTAGAAGAGCCGGGCGTGGCCCATGTGATCCACGCGTCCGGCTTCTCGGTGCTGTCCGGCTCCGTCTCCTCAAACGGCGGTCTGATGATCGTGTCGCTGGACAGCTGGGAGGAACGGGACTCGCCGGAGCTGAATGATAAGGCGATCTTGCAGCGGTTGCAGGCCAAGTACGCCACCAACCCACAGGTCAACGCGATGGCCTTTGCCTTGCCGCCCTTGCCCGGGGTGGGCAGCGTCGGCGGCTTTGAGTTTGTGCTGCAGGACACCATGGGGCGCAGCCCGGCGGAGCTGGCGGCGGTGATGCGCGGCTTGATCATTGAGGCCAATCAGCAACCGTCCATCGCCGCGGCGTTTTCCAATTTCCGCGCCGACGTACCGCAGATGTTTGTCGATGTGGACCGGGATAAGGCCAAGGCGCTGGGCATTCCACTGACGGAGATCTTCGCTACCTTGCAGACCATGCTTGGCGGCAACTACGTCAACGATTTTAACCGCTTCGGGAAGGTGTTCCGGGTGATGGTGCAGGCCGAATCGGAGTTTCGTAACTCGGAGCGGGACATCAACCGCTTCTATGTGCGCACGGCAACCGGCGAGATGGTGCCGCTGTCGACTCTGGTGACGGTGAACCCCATCCTCGGGCCGGAAGTGGTGAGTCAGTACAACTTGTATAGCTCGGTCACCATTAATGGTATTCCTGCGCCGGGTTATAGCTCCGGGGATGCGATCGCAGCCATGGCCGAGCTGGCCCAGCGGACCCTGCCAGCGGGCTATCAGTTTGAATGGACTGGGCAGACTTATCAGGAGATCCAGGCGGGCAATCTCGCGCCCATCATCTTCTCACTGGCGCTGGTGTTCACCTATCTGTTCTTGGTGGCCCAGTATGAAAGCTGGACCATCCCGTTTGGGGTGATGCTGGCGGTGCCGGTGGCCATTCTGGGGGCGTTTATCTATGTCTTCTTGGTCGGCGGCGAGATCAACCTCTATACCCAGATCGGTTTGGTGTTGCTGATAGGATTGGCGTCGAAAAACGCGATCCTGATCGTGGAGTTTGCTAAGCAGCAGCGGGAGAGCGGCATGACGGCGGTCGAGGCGGGGCTGGAAGCGGCCAAGCTGCGTTTTCGCGCGGTGTTGATGACCGCATTCTCCTTCATTCTTGGGGTCTTTCCGCTGGTGGTGGCCAGTGGTGCCGGGGCAGAGAGCCGCAATTCGTTGGGTTACGCCGTGTTTGGCGGCATGATCGCTGCAGCCGTGGTGGGCACCATGCTGGTACCGGTGTTTTATGTGGTATTGCAGCATCTGCGGGAGCGTGTGAAAGGGCAAGCGTCGGGCGATGGAGCGGTCTGATCTTTGGTCTGACAATCTAGCCAAAGAACCAATTAAGCCGGCCTCTGTGCCGGCTTTGTCGTTGTTTCCTTCCTGATCTTGGCCTAATTACAGACTGATGCGGACGTCCGTTGGGTTTTGTTTTCGTTAACGTAAGCGTCAGGTTGAAACGTCAGTATGGAGCGAAGGTGGTTGCCTTCGTAGCTATCTCGCTGATGGCAAGGGTGATTTTATTTCACCTTGGCGTCAGTTCTAAACGGAACGCGGCTACGCTTAAGCGGAGAAGTGACTGAATGCGTATGGCAATGTTAGGCCAAAGTCTAAACATTAGGTAATTTACTTACCTTATTTACTTTCAGGTAAATGGATGTTTGGTAGATCTTTTGGGTCAAAGTTAAACAGCTGTTTTAATCGATTGTTCCAATCATTGTGTCACCACTAAAGCCTTATTTAGCAGTGATTTGTGGCATATTTGTAAATATCCAGTGTGATCTGTCTTGATTTTTCTATGGCCATGCTTCAGCTTTAATGAGCAGTCGGATCGGTTTCTTTATCGTATCCGGCAATTGCGACTTGTCTGTTTTGAAAGTTCAAAAATTACATATGAAAGTTGCGGGGGCATAGATGAGCCAACACAGTACAGCGCAGGGACAGGACATCGTGGTGTTGGGCCCACAGCAACCGGGCTCGCAGCGGATCCTTACGCCTGAGGCGCTCCGGTTTCTGACGGAGCTGGTGCAGCGCTTTGGTGGGCCGCGGGCAGAATTGATGTCACAGCGGCAACAGCGTCAGGCGCAGATTGACGCCGGTGCCATGCCGGGATTTTTGGCCGAGACGGCAGCGATCCGTCAGTCTGACTGGCAGATCTTGGGGATCCCCGCTGATCTGCAGGACCGTCGAGTTGAGATCACCGGGCCAGTTGAGCGCAAGATGGTGATCAACGCGCTCAACGCCGACGTAAAGGTGTTTATGGCGGATTTCGAGGATTCGTTAGCGCCCGCCTGGGATAAGGTGATCGCCGGTCAGGTCAACCTTGCCGATGCCGTGCGGGGCGAGATCGATTTTGTCCATCCGGAAACGGGCAAAGCTTATACCCTGCGGGACGATCCAGCGGTGCTGATCTGCCGGGTCCGTGGACTGCATCTGGATGAACGCCATCTGGCCATGGCTGGAACGGCGGTTCCCGGCGCTCTGGTGGATTTTGCTCTGTACTTCTATCACAACTATGAGGTGCTGCTCAGCAAGGGCAGCGGTCCCTACTTTTATATTCCCAAGCTGCAAAGTCATCAGGAAGCGCGGTGGTGGGCTCAGGTGTTCGCCTTTACCGAGCAGCGCTTCAAGCTGCCAGCGGGTACCATCAAGGTGACCTGCTTGATTGAGACCCTGCCTGCGGTGTTTGAGATGGATGAGATCCTCTATGAGCTGCGCAATAACATCGTCGGGCTCAATTGCGGTCGCTGGGATTACATCTTTAGCTACATCAAAACGCTGCGTAATTATCCCGATCGGGTACTGCCAGATCGCCAGGCAGTGACCATGGATAAGCCGTTTCTCAATGCCTATTCACGTTTGTTGATCAAAACCTGTCATCGCCGCGGGGCGTTGGCGATGGGGGGCATGGCGGCCTTTATTCCGTCGAAAGACCCGGAAACGCAGGCATTGGTGCTGCAAAAAGTGCAGAAGGATAAGGAGTTGGAGGCTAGGAATGGTCACGATGGCACTTGGATCGCACACCCTGGGCTGGCCGATACAGCCATGGCGGTGATGGATCGCTTCATCGGCTCGACTCCGAACCAACTGTCGGAGACCCGCTCGGATGATGCGCCGATCACCGCGGAGCAGTTGCTGGAACCCTGCGATGGACAAGCGACGGAGCAGGGCATGCGGGCCAATATCCGTATTGCCGTTCAGTATATGGAGGCGTGGATCGGCGGTAACGGCTGCGTGCCCATCTACGGTTTGATGGAGGATGCGGCGACGGCGGAGATCTCGCGGGCCTCGATCTGGCAATGGATCCGTCATGGCACCGTATTGGACAACGGCCAACTTGTGACCAAGGCATTGTTTGAGCAGATGCTGGTGCAGGAATTGGAAACGGTTCGCGGCGAGTTGGGGGCTGAGCGCTTTGACGCTGGCCGATTTGCCGAAGCAGCTGAGTTGTTTCGCTCACTGACCTGTGCTGAGCAGCTCACCGACTTTTTGACCCTGCCGGGTTACCAGATCCTGATCGAACCGTCCCTCAAGGAAAACCAAGCTTAAAGGAGTACCGATATGTCTAGTTACAAAACCGATATGGATTCGGCCGCAAATTTGATTGAAAGCCAAGGTCAGACTTGGGGTGTGAATGCAGAAACGGTGGCGCGGATGAAGGCGCAAAATCGTTTCAAGACCGGTATTGATATCGCGCGCTATACGGCGGGGATCATGCGGGCGGATATGGCGGCCTACGATGCCGATCCTGCCAACTACACCCAGTCACTGGGTTGCTGGCATGGGTTTATTGGTCAGCAGAAGATGATCGCCATCAAGAAGCATTTGACCGAGACCAAGGGAAAATACCTGTACCTATCCGGTTGGATGGTGGCGGCGCTGCGCAGTGAGTTTGGGCCCTTGCCGGATCAGTCGATGCACGAGAAAACCGCGGTGGCCGGTTTGATCGAGGAGCTGTACACCTTCCTGCGCCAGGCGGACGCCCGTGAGCTGGGTGGCCTATTTCGTCAGTTGGATGCGGCACGGGAGCAGGCCGATCAGGCCAATGCAGCTAAGATCCAGTCCCAGATCGATAACTTCCAGACCCACGTTGTGCCCATCATTGCCGACATCGATGCAGGCTTCGGCAACGAGGAAGCGACCTATCTGATGGCTAAGCAGATGATCGAGGCCGGTGCTTGCTGCATTCAGATCGAAAATCAGGTGTCGGATGAGAAGCAGTGCGGTCATCAGGATGGCAAGGTAACGGTCCCTCATGAGGATTTCTTGGCCAAGATCCGCGCCGTACGTTATGCCTTCCTTGAGCTGGGTATCGACGATGGCGTCATTGTCGCGCGAACCGATTCACTGGGTGCAGGCTTGACTAAGCAATTGGCAGTGACCAAGGTGCCGGGCGATCTGGGCGATCAATACAACCGCTTCCTGGATGTGGAAGAGGTGAGCCTCGCTGAAATGAGCAACGGCGATGTACTGATTAATCAAGATGGTAAGTTGGTGCGGCCTAAGCGCCTGCCATCCAATCTGTTCCAGTTTAAGCCGGGATCCGGCGAGGATCGTGTGGTGCTCGATTGCATCACCTCGATGCAAAATGGCGCCGATCTGTTGTGGATCGAGACCGAAAAGCCCCATGTGGGTCAGATCGCCGGGATGGTTAATCGCATTCGCGAAGTGGTACCCAGTGCCAAGCTGGTGTACAACAACAGCCCGTCATTTAACTGGACATTGAATTTCCGTCAGCAGGTATTTGATGCCATGCAAGCGGCTGGTGAGGATGTGTCTGCTTATGAGCGTGCCGACTTGATGAACATCAAGTATGACATGTCGGCACTGGCGACCACCGCCGATGACAAGATCCGGACTTTCCAGGCGGATGCGGCCAAAGAGGCGGGGATCTTCCATCACTTGATCACCTTGCCGACCTACCACACCGCCGCTCTGTCGACCGACAACTTAGCCAAGGCTTACTTCGGTGATGAGGGCATGCTGGGCTATGTCGCGAACGTGCAGCGCAAGGAGATCCGCGAAGGGATCGCCTGTGTGAAACATCAGAACATGGCCGGTTCCGATCTGGGGGATGATCATAAAGAGGCGTTCTCTGGCGATGCGGCACTGAAGGCGTCAGGTAAAGACAACACCATGAACCAGTTCTAGTTGAGGGTTCCTATCCCGTTGTGTCTTGTTGTGGCATGACTTTTGGGGCGACCTTAGGGTTGCCCTTTTTTTGTTTTGTTCTTTGGAGTTGTTGATATTTAGCGTGCCTGCCTTCGCGCCATTGGCAAAGAGAACGGCAGACACCGTGCTTGAGAAAGGTGCAGAGGCTCGTCGCTTCCGTTGCTTTTTTTGTGGGGGACGTGACGACGATGTACGAGTTAGAAGTGAGCTCCTAAAAAAATAACTTCAATAGTTTGCGAATAATGCGTCTCTGTTTGGCGTGATAACGAAACGTGCATTGCGATTGATTTAGGTTTTGTGACGGGAGTCAGACAGCCATATCTCGTTTCTTCTCGAGCAACCGACGTTGTTTGGGGTGGTGTCATGTAGGGTGAGCGCGAAGATATGACATTGTTCGCAGTTCGATGCGCAACTGTGTGAGCTTAATGTGCCTCTAATGGGGGTGATTGTTAGGCGCCCGTTCACCCGTTGTTACAATAAGACTTTTATTTGTTTTTGTGCGACATAGCTCGTGTTTTGTTGGGCTGCTGTTCAGGTTGTGGCGCGTAGAATCCCGAAAAAATCAGTTTGCATGCACTTTGCGTGCGTTTTGTCATCAGGGATCTTCGCTTCATGAAAAACATCCGTAAGTTGCCCGTAGCAGCAGCCCTTGCAGCCGTCGTCTTGACGGGTTGCCAGCAGGCCAGCGAAGCGCCTGCCATGCCTGTCCCCACGGTGGAAGTCTCTGCGGCGAGTCTGCAGCAGTACCAACCAGTCAAGCGTTTCTCTGGTCGTATCGAGGCCATTGAAGATATTCAGATCAGCGCTCAGGTAACCGGTTATCTGACCAAACGCATGGTAGCTGATGGCGAGGTAGTGGAAGCCGGCACGCCGCTGTTTGAGATCGATCCTCGCCCTTATCGTGCGGCGTTGGCGGCAGCGCAGGGAACTTTGGCGGAAGCTAAGGCATCTCGCGATATTGCAGCGGTTAACCTCAAGCGTAATAAAGAGCTGTCGGGCAAAGGCAGTGTCAGTCAGGCGGACATCGATAATCTGACCGCGACCCTTGCCATGGCGGATGCGCGGGTCCAGCAGGCGCAAGCGGCACTGGATAGCGCCGAGCTGAACCTGTCTCACACCACCGTGATTGCGCCGATCGGCGGTCAGGTTGGTGCGGCAACCGCCAGCGTGGGGGATCTCGTGAGCCCTCAATCCGGTGCGTTGATTAACTTGGTGCAGTTGGATCCAGTTCGGACCAGTTTCCGTATTTCAGAGCGTGAGCGGATGTTCTGGCTGAGTCAGGGATTTGCTGAGGGAGAGGGGATGGAGATCGCGTTGGATCTGGGTCAAGGCGTCATGTATGACCAGCGAGGCTCTCTCAGCTTTTTCGACAACCGCATCGATCTGGCGACCGGCACTCTGGCGCTTCACGCTGATTTCGAAAACTCGGACAGAACACTGATAGCTGGTCAGTTCGTACAGGTTCAGGTACGTCCGGTGCAGCCGCTCAACGGCTTGGTTATCCCGAACGCAGCGGTTCAGACGGATCAGCAAGGCAGCTTTGTGATGGTGGTTGGCGAGGGTAATACCATCGAGCGTCGTAACGTTGAGCTGGGTGAACGTTTGGGCCAGGAAATTGTGGTGCTCGGCAACCTGAAAGAGGGTGAGCGCATTGTGACTGCTGGCTTGCACCGTGCCCGAGCCGGTGCCCAAGTTCAGGTTGCAGGTGAATAACGATGATCTCTAAGTTCTTTATTCACAGGCCTAAATTTGCGATTGTGATCGCGCTAGTCTTGGTGCTGGTGGGGATGATCGCCATGCGTACCATGCCGGTCAACGAATTCCCGCAGATCACACCGCCGGTGGTGCAGGTTGCGGCCATGTACCCGGGCTCCAACGCTGAGGTCGTTGAGCAAACGTTGGCGCAGCCGATCGAGGAAGCGGTGAACGGCGTAGAGAACATGCTCTACATGCGTTCGCGTGCGGCCAACGATGGCGGTTACTTCCTCGAGGTTACGTTTGATATCGGTACCGATCCCGATATGGCTACGGTACAGGTACAAAACCGGGTGAACGAGGCGCTGCCGCGTTTGCCGGCGGACGTGCGTGAGCGTGGCGTAAAGGTGTCAAAAAAATCGCCAGATCTATTGATGGCGATGGCCTTTTACTCGCCGGGCAACACCTACGATGACATCTTCCTGACCAACTATGTTGGCCTTAACGTGGAGGAGCAGCTCAAGCGTGTGCCGGGGATCTCGGACGTGTCGCTGATGGGCGGCGCACGTTACTCCATTCGAGTTTGGCTGGATCCCGAACGTATGGCGCGTTACGGCTTGACCACCAGTGATGTCTATGGCGCTCTTGCCGAGCAAAACATCGTGATGCCAGCCGGCCGCCTAGGTGGCGCGCCGGATCTTGATCAGCCGGCCATGACGGTTCCGCTGGTGACCCGTGGTCGCTTGAAAGACGTGGAAGAGTTTGAGCACGTCATTGTCCGCGCTGACAATCAGGGCAGTACCCTGTTGCTCAAGGACGTTGCTGAAGTGGAGTTGGGCAAGGAGCTGTATGACTTTAGCGCGACTCGAAACGGTCAGCTGGCCTCCATGCTCTCTTTGTCCCTGCAACCCGATGCCAACGCCCTGGCGACCGGGGCATTGGTGAAAGAGCTGTTGGCGGACATTGAAGCCAACTTCCCTGAAGACATGGCTTACGACGTGGTGTACGACACCACGGTGTTCGTGGAAGAGTCCATCGCATCCGTTATTGAGACCCTGATCCAGGCCATTTTGTTGGTTGTCTTGGTGACGTATCTGTTCCTGGGCTCGATTCGTGCCACTGCGGTGCCTTTGGTGGCCATTCCGGTCTCACTGATCGGTACCTTTGCCGCGATGCTGGCGATGGGCTTTACCATTAACACCGTTACCTTGTTTGGTTTGATCCTCGCCATTGGTATTGTGGTGGATGATGCCATTTTGGTGATCGAAAACGTTGAGCGTAACATGCGTGAAAACCCGTCTTGGACGGGCGCGCAGGCGACCATCAATGCGATGAAGGAAGTAACCGGCCCGATCATCACCTCCACGTTGGTACTGCTGGCTGTCTTTATTCCGGTGTCCTTGCTCCCAGGCATTACTGGTCAGATGTATGCACAGTTCGCGGTGACTATCGTGATCTCCGTGTGTCTGTCCACTGTCAACGCACTGACGCTGTCGCCAGCACTGTGCTCTATGTTGCTTAAGCCAAGCACCAAAGCGGGCCCACGCTGGTATCAGGCCTTTAACCGCTTCTTTGATAATGTGACGGATCGCTATGGCAAAGTCGCGGCGGTACTGGTGCGTAAATCCGGTTTGCTGCTGGGCATGTACGCCGTTGGCATCATCGCTTTGACCGTTGCGCTCAACAATACCCCAACCGGCTTTGTGCCTGAGGAAGACAAGGGTGTGATGATCGTCAACGTTCAGCTGCCGGATGGGGCATCGTTGGCGCGTACCAATGAGGTAGTGAACGAGCTGGAACAGGTTATCCTCAATTATCCTGAGGTGGAGTCTGTTGGCGCGGCCCGTGGTTTTGGCCTGTTATCGTTCTCGCTGCAGTCTAACGGGGCGACCCTGTTCGTCCGCTTGAAGGATTGGGCTGATCGTGACGCTAAGCTGTCTGACGTCGCCATGCGTCTGAACGGCTGGGCCATGATGCAGTACAACGATGCGCAAGTGATGGCGTTTGGCTCACCGGCCATTCCGGGCATTGGTAACAGCAACGGCTTCGAGTTTATGCTGGAAGACACTCAGGGGCGTCCGCGCACCGAGCTGGCGACCGTGATGCAGGATTTCCTCATGGCGGCAAACCAGCAGCCAGAGCTGAGCCGAGTGTTCTCCTTCTTCCGGGCCAATGTGCCGCACTACTATGTGGATGTGGATTACAACAAGGCACGTCAGCTGGGCATTCCTATCACAGATATCTTTGCGGCGTTGCAGACCAATCTCGGCGCCATGCGCGTTAACGATGTGACCCTATACGGTAAATCCTATCGGGTGAATATGCAGGCGAAGGCTGAGTTCCGTCGTGATACGTCGGACTTGGGTCGCTTCCATGTACGCAGCGCGACGGGAGAGATGATCCCATTGTCGACCTTGGTGTCTCTGGAGCCGACGTTGGCACCGGACGTGGCTTGGCGCTATAACCTGTACAATGCCGCGACCATCTCTGGTCAAGCGGCACCAGGTTTCAGTTCGGGTGAGGCGATGGCCGCGATGGAGCGACTGGCTGATCAGATGCTGCCGGATGGCTATGCCTACGAATGGACCGGTATGGCGTATCAGGAACAGGAAGCGGGTAATATGGCGGTCTATGCGTTTGCATTGGCTCTGCTGTTTATATACTTGTTTATGGTGGCACAGTACGAGTCCTGGACCATGCCGACCGCCATCATCTTGGTCGTGCCGATGGCAGTCTTGGGTGCCATGCTGGCGCTGCTGTACTCCGGTCTGCCTCTGAACCTGTATGCCCAGATGGGTCTGGTTCTTCTTATCGCGCTGGCGGCGAAAAACGCCATTTTGATCGTCGAGTTCGCTCGGGCCAAGCGGGAAGATGAAGGGCTGCCAATCGAGCAGGCTGCGGTGGAAGCCGGTAAGCTGCGTTTCCGTGCGGTTAACATGACCTCCTGGTCGTTTATCTGCGGCATGATCCCGCTGATCTTCGTCTCTGGCGCCGGTGAGGTCTCGCAGTGGTCGTTGGGTTGGACCTTGGCGGGTGGCTTGACCATGGTGCTGGTGATCGGTACCTGCTTTATTCCCGGCTTCTTTGCGTTGTTCCAGCGTTTGCGCGAGCGTGTGAAGGGGGACAAACCCTCGCAAGAAGTGGCGGCAGAGGTGAAGTAACCGACGTCACTCAATCGATAGGTTGATTTATCAAGCCCGTTACCGCCAGGTAGCGGGCTTTTTCGTTGTGTGGACAGGTGACCGACTAGCTCTGAGCCGGTGGTTGGCGCAGGTGATGTTGGCAGTCGGTCACAAGCTCAGGCAGCACCTGAGTAAATGCGTGGTAGATCTCGTGGTTCAATCGCCAGATCTCATCGCGGGCGTGCAACAGCCTGTCGGGCTGGGACAGACGTTGTGCTATTCCACGGATCGCCCGATCGATCCCCTGACGGTGCTGATATTGGCTTAACCAGTCGGTTTGCTGCATGGCGATTAAGACGGGGCGAAAGCTGTCAGGCAACACCGGGCTTGACGTCATGGTTTGATAGCAATGGGCCGCGAATTGAGGTAGCGGCGTGGGGTGGTAGTGCGACCAATGCTTGGCCAGCTGATGGTCAAACGCCATGTCCAGCAAGATCCCCGCCATGCGTCGGTGCCGTTGGTTAAATTGACGCTTGAGCGATAACACCTGCGGATGACTGTCCATTTGACGATCGACCAAGCGATGCAGTGCCATGCCGGTTCTCAGGGGCTCTGGCCAGCCGGTGAGTGGACCTCGAACAAAGTCGGCGGCGACGGCCCCGGCGAGATCCGTTTGAGTAAGATGGGCAATATAGAGGTGCGAAAGATAGTTCAATTGACTTGCCCTCTGACAAGGAGCTGATTATTATTCGTTCAACTCCAAGGATGGCGTTGATTTTGCTACATGTTAGAAACATACCCCAAGGATGGATGCTGATGTCAATAAAATGGCTATTTAGTCACCGCTCGTCGCAGGCGCAACGTGAACGGAGCTGTGTTAATCTGATGCCAATGGAAAGCCACGATGTGCCTGAGCAGTTGAGTCAGGTATTACGCCAGTACGACAACGCCGATGAGCCGGCTGTGCGCGCCGATGACGAGCAAAAGTGATCATCGTTAGCGACTTTAGCGCCCGTGACTTGAATCTCGCTCCGCCTCTTCATAGACTAGCGCCCCCGCCCCGAAAGGGGGCCCAAACAGTGCGAAGAGACAATGCAGGTAGCCGATTTCCAATTTGACCTCCCCGATGAGCTGATCGCCCGTTATCCCACCTCAGAGCGTAGGGCTTCCCGCCTGCTGCATCTGGATGGCGATACCGGGGCGTTGCATGACGGCCAATTTCCGGATCTGTTGGCGTTGGTGCAACCGGGCGATCTGATGGTGTTCAACAACACGCGGGTGATCCCGGCGCGGTTACATGGTGCCAAGGCCAGTGGTGGTAAGATCGAAGCGCTGGTTGAGCGGGTGCTGGACAGTCATCGAGTTTTGGCTCACGTGCGTAGCTCTAAGTCGCCCAAACCCGGAACCCAACTGCATTTCGACGACGGCGTGGTCGCAGTGATGACTGCGCGACATGATGCCCTGTTTGAGCTGGATTTTAGTGCCGGTGAACACGGCAGCGACGAACCCGTATTGTCGATTTTGGATCGCATTGGCCATATGCCGCTGCCGCCCTATATCGATCGTCCCGACGAATCAACCGATCGCGAACGCTATCAGACCGTCTATAACCAACGCCCAGGCGCCGTGGCCGCGCCAACCGCGGGTTTGCACTTTGACGATGCGATGTTGACGGCGCTGAGACAAAAGGGGGTGGAAACCGCCTTTGTGACCCTACATGTGGGAGCTGGCACCTTTCAGCCGGTGCGGGTGGACAAGGTGGAAGATCATCACATGCACTCGGAGTTTGCCGAAGTGGGCAGTGACGTGGTGGAAGCGATCAAACGCACCCGTGCTCGCGGTGGTCGCGTGATCGCGGTGGGGACCACCTCGGTCCGTTCGCTCGAATCTGCGGCGTTAGCTGCCCAGGAAAAAGGGGAGGAGCTGGCGCCGTATGCGGCGGAGACCACCATCTTTATGTACCCCGGCAAACAGTTCTTGTTGGTGGATGCGATGGTGACCAATTTCCACCTGCCGGAATCCACGTTGATCATGCTGGTGTCGGCGTTTGCCGGTCAAACACACACCATGAATGCCTACCGTCATGCCGTTGAAAATCGATACCGTTTCTTCAGTTACGGTGATGCCATGTTCGTGACGCGCCAGGATACTGGCAAATAATTCGTCATTCAGTCGGAAAAAAGTAACCATATTCCGCACTTTTGCCGTTTGCCGCTTGAAGCGGCGAGCGGCTGTCCCCATCTTCTTCTGTAATGCTGGCGCACAGCGCTAGACTTCACCATCACCAGACTGTTTCTCTGGTTAGAGGGCCTTTATGAAATTTGAATTGAAAACTACCGATGGCCGCGCCCGTCGTGGTCGCTTGACCTTCGAACGCGGTACCGTTGAAACCCCGGCATTTATGCCTGTGGGCACCTATGGCACCGTCAAAGGGATGACGCCGGAAGAGGTGGAAGCCACCGGAGCGGAGATCTGTCTGGGCAATACCTTCCATTTGTGGCTGCGTCCGGGCACCGAAGTGATGGAGAAGCATGGCGATCTGCATGACTTTATGAATTGGCACAAGCCGATCCTGACCGATTCCGGCGGCTTCCAAGTGTTCTCTTTGGGCCATATTCGTAAGATCACCGAAGCGGGCGTGCATTTCCGTCATCCGATCAATGGCGACAAGATCTTCCTTGATCCGGAAAAATCGATGCAGATCCAGAACTCGCTGGGTTCGGACATCGTGATGATCTTCGACGAATGTACGCCGTATCCAGCCACCGAGCAGGAAGCGGGCGATTCCATGCGCATGTCGATGCGTTGGGCGCAGCGCTCCCGCGATGAGTTTGATCGCTTGGGTAACAAGAACAGCTTATTCGGGATCATTCAGGGCGGTGTCTACGAGCATCTGCGCGATGAGTCGCTGGAAGGCCTGATGAACATCGGCTTCGACGGCTATGCCGTGGGTGGTTTGGCGGTCGGTGAGCCGAAAGAGGACATGCATCGCATCTTAGAGCATATCTGTCCGAAGATCCCGGAAGACAAACCACGCTACCTGATGGGGGTGGGGAAGCCGGAAGATCTGGTGGAAGGGGTGCGCCGCGGTGTCGATATGTTCGATTGCGTGATGCCAACCCGTAACGCCCGTAATGGCCATCTGTTTACCAGCACGGGTGTGGTCAAGATCCGCAACGCCAAGCACCGCGAGGATACCGCGCCGCTGGATGCCGAGTGTGATTGCTATACCTGTAAGAATTATTCCCGCTCCTATCTGTACCATCTGGATAAGTGCAACGAAATTTTGGGTGCCCGTCTTAACACCGTCCATAACCTGCGCTACTACCAACGGGTGATGGAAGGTTTGCGGGGTGCTATTGAGCAGGGTAACCTAGACGACTTTGTGGCAGAGTTCTACGCCAAACAAGGTCGCGAAGTACCGCCTTTAAACGATTGATTAATAAATAAGTAAAGAGAGTTCCCTATGTTTATTGCAAACGCCTACGCCAGCTCCGCTCCACAACAGGGTGGCGGTATTGAGATGATGATTATGCTGGCGGTTTTCGGCCTGATCTTCTACTTCATGATCCTGCGCCCACAGAACAAGCGTGTGAAAGAGCACAAGAGCCTGGTTGAGTCCCTGTCTAAGGGCGACGAAGTGCTGACCTCCGGCGGCTTGGTCGGCAAGATCGCCAAGGTTAAGGAAGACAACGATTACGTGGTGATCGCTCTGAATGACCAGACCGAAGTGACCATCAAGAAAGATTTCATCAGTGCAGTGCTGCCGAAAGGCTCCATTCAGTCGCTGTAATTATTGAAAGCCGCCGAAGATAACGGCGGCTTTGTTCCAATTTCGTTTTAGGGGACAGCGGCGTGTTGAATAAATACCCGATGTGGAAAAACCTGATGGTGATGTTTATCGTCGCTATCGGTGCGCTCTACGCCTTGCCAAACCTTTACGGGGAAGATCCGGCGCTGCAGATCTCTGCTAGCCGGAATGCCACCTTGACTACGTCCACCATGGATCAGGTGCGCAGCTCCCTTGAGGAAGCCGGCTTACAGAGCAAAAGTGTGGTGATGGCCGACGGCCTGATCGAAGCACGTTTTAGTAATACCGAAGAGCAGGGTCGTGCTCAGGAAGTGGTTGCACAGGCGCTGGGTAACGACTTTATTGTTGCGATCAACCTAGCACCGGCTCAGCCGAGCTGGTTGGCGGCCATCGGTGGTAATCCGATGAAGCTGGGCTTGGATCTGCGCGGTGGTGTGAACTTCCTGATGGAAGTAGACATGAACGAGGCGATCCGCAAGCAGCAGGATCAGATCGTCACCGACTTCCGCTCCGACCTGCGTGAAGAGCGTCTGCGTTACTCCGGCGTTCGTATTGCGCCGCACGGCGTAGAAGTGCGTTTTCGCGATGAAGATGTGGCCAGTAAGGCGCGCCAGTTCCTGGCGCAAAAGTACCCGAATCTGGAGTTCTCCAACCGCGACAGCTTGAGCTTTTCTGCTGATCTGACGCCTGAGTACCTCAAAGAGATCAAAGATTACGCCCTGAACCAAAACATCACCATTCTGCGTAACCGTGTGAATGAGCTGGGTGTGGCTGAGCCGGTGGTTCAGCGTCAGGGGGCTGAGCGGATCACCGTTGAGCTGCCGGGTGTTCAGGATACTGCGCGCGCCAAAGAGATCCTGGGCGCTACCGCGACCTTGGAGTTCCGTATGGTGGCTGAGGGGGCAGACATTAATGCTGCGCTGCGTGGTCTGGTGCCTGCCGGTACCAAGCTGTACGAAGACAAAGATGGCCGTCCCGTGTTGCTGCAGCAGCAGGTGATCCTAACCGGTGATCATATCACCGGGGCGCAGTCCGGTTTCGATGAAAACGGTCGTGCTCAGGTGAACATCAGCCTCGACGGCGCCGGCGGCAACAAGATGGCGGACTTTACCAAGGACGCGATCGGCAAAGGCATGGCGACCGTCTTTATCGAGTACAGCTCCACCGGTGAGCGTAACGCCGATGGCAGCCTCAAGTTTGATAAAAACGAAGAGGTGATCAGCGTTGCGACCATTCAGGCGCGCCTGGGCCGTAACTTCCGTATTACCGGTCAGGAGAGCCCAGCAGAAGCGCAAAACCTGGCGCTGTTGTTGCGTGCCGGTGCTCTGATCGCACCGATCACCATCGTGCAAGAACGTACCATTGGCCCTTCTTTGGGTCAGGAGAACATCGACAACGGTAAGTCCGCGTTGATGTGGGGTATGTTGGCGGTGGTGATCTTTATGGCCATCTATTACCGCAAGTTCGGCGTGATCGCCGTGGGTGCGTTGGTGGGCAACTTGGTGCTGATCGTGGGCGTGATGTCGATGATCCCGGGCGCCACTCTGACCATGCCAGGCATTGCCGGTATCGTCTTGACCGTTGGTATGGCGGTGGATGGCAACGTGCTGATCTTCGAGCGGATCCGTGAAGAGCTCCGCGCCGGTCGTAGCATTCAGCAAGCCATCCACGAAGGCTACGCCAATGCGTTCTCCACCATTGCCGATGCCAACATCACGACCATGATCACGGCACTGATCCTGTTCTCTGTCGGCACTGGTCCGGTGAAGGGTTTTGCGGTGACACTGATGATCGGTATCGCGACCTCCATGTTCACAGCGATTGTTGCTTCCCGTGCGGTAGTTAACGCACTGTGGGGCGGTAAACGTCTGAAGAAATTGGATATTTAAGGGGCCATTACGATGTTTCAAATTTTAAACCTCAAAGGCACCGTCGATTTCCTCAAACACGCCAAGTTTGTCAGTGTCCTGTCGGTCGTGTTGATGTTGGCCTCATTCGCCAGCTTGGGCATTAAGGGCATGAACTGGGGCTTGGATTTCACCGGCGGTACCGTCGTTGAGATCGGCTACGATGCGGCGACCTCACCGAGTGAAGTGCGTCAAGCATTGGAAGCCGAAGGCATTGACGGTGCGGTGGTACAGCAGTTCGGTAGCGCCCGCGACATTCTGGTTCGTGTGCCGCCTCGTGAAGGCTCTGGCAATGAATTGGTGGCCAGCGTTGAAGCGGCTGCTAAAGCCGTTTCTGATGGTTCTGTCGTTAAGCGTGTTGAGTTTGTTGGCCCGCAGGTCGGTCAAGAGCTGCAGGAGCAGGGTGGACTGGCGGTTATCGCTGCGGTGATCTGCATCCTGATGTATGTGGCGTTTCGCTTCGAGTGGCGTCTGGCTGTGGGCTCTGTCGCCGCGTTGGTGCACGATGTTGTGCTGACCCTGGGTGTGTTCTCCTTCTTCCAGTTGGAGTTCGATTTGACCGTACTGGCAGCGGTACTGGCGGTGGTGGGCTACTCGCTCAACGATACCATCGTGGTATTTGACCGGGTGCGTGAGAACTTCATCAAGATGCGCAAGGGCACGCCTGAGCACGTGGTGAACACCTCAGTGACCCAGACCATGAGCCGAACCATCATTACGACCGGGACCACCTTGTTTGTGGTGATCTCGCTGTTCATTCTTGGTGGCACCATGATCCACGGTTTCGCGACAGCGTTGCTGCTGGGGATTGCGGTCGGGACCTACTCCTCCATTTACGTGGCCAGCTATACCTCCATTCGCTTGGGGATCACCAAAGAGCATATGATGCCCGTGGTGATCGAGAAAGAGGGCGCGGATCAAGATCCCTTGATGCCTTAAGCGCTGGAAATTGACTTGATAAGCCACCCTTCGGGGTGGCTTTTGGTTATCTTCAGGAAGCAAAAATGTGAGGGGATGGGGCGATAACGCTTGCTCTTCGTGAGCGCTGTCGTACCCTCAGGGAAGTGGCAGATTGACGTTGATCTGCATTATCCATGGAGACGAGGAGGATGGTCCGGCATGGATAGTTTTGTTGAGTTGTACCGAGCAGCCAATGTGCTGGAAGCCAATGCGGTTAAAGGAGCATTGGAGCACGATGGGATCTTAGTTCGAACGTTAGGGGAGGCTCTGGGCGGCGCCGCCGGTGAGTTACCGATGGAGAGTCAGGAGATCCGCTTGTTGGTGGAGCAGCAGCAGCGTGACAAGGCGCTGCAGGTGTTGCGCCGCTATCAACAAAGCCTGGCCCCTTGGCCTTGCAGCGATTGTGGTGAGCAGAATGATGGTCACTTTGAGATCTGCTGGCGTTGTGGGGCGGAGCCGGAAGCCTGATGCGTTATTTTCCTTTGTTTCACGATACCCAGAGCCTTTCCGTTTTGGTGGTGGGCGGCGGTGAGGTTGCGGCCCGTAAATTGGCGTTGTGGGCGCGAACCCAAGCTCAATTGACGGTGGTTGCGCCTGAGCTGGTGGCGAGCATAGAGCGCCTGGTTGCGGAAGGTCGGGTGCAGCATATTTGCAGCGCGTATCAGCCTGTGATGATGGCGGGGCAGCAAGGGGTGATCGCGGCGACGGACGATGCCGCGCTCAACCGGCAATTGGCGCACCAGGCCCAGGAGATGCAGATCTGGGTCAATGTGGTTGATGATCCCGAGGCCTGCAGCGTGATCACACCCGCGTTGGTTGATCGCAGTCCCGTCGTGGTTGCCATCGGCAGCGAAGGGACGGCGCCGGTGATGGTGCGGATGCTGCGGGCCTGGCTGGAAACGAGTTTACCGAGCAGCATGGGTCAATTGGCCCGATTCATCGGTCGCCAGCGTAAACGGGTTCAGCGGCATAGCTCCGAGCCCCGAGCGGTGTGGGAGCGGTTCCTTAAGGCCAATGGCTTGGGTTGGCGCAGTGACAGCGAGGCCATCCTGACGAGCGCAGAGGGCAGCTCGAAGCACTCCGGTACGCTTTATCTGATCGATCCGGCGCAGCAGCCGGGTTTATTGCCCATCGATGCGATGGCACCGTTGCAGCAGTTGGATCGGATATTGCTGAGCGTCGATGCGGACGAGCAACTGCTGAATTTGTGTCGTCGCGATGCCAGTGTCCACTGGGTGACTCAGGCTGATGTGGGGCGGGTGCAAGCCTGGTTAGCGCAAGGTGAGCGGTTGCTCTTGGTGTTGCAACCAAGGGCTGAGCGGACGTGGTTAAGCGTCTTGTTGTGTAGCGCGGCGGTGCGATTTAGTACAGGGCAGTGCAAGCAGTTACGCTAAGCCATTTTACGGTTTTGCTGGTGATAAAAAGCGGTGCCCGAGGGCACCGCTTAGGTTTTCTTTGGTTAAAGAAAAGGCCTTCTATCAGAAGCTAAAGATCACGCCGGCATTGATGCGACGGCCGTTGTCTTTAAAGCTACGGGCGACTTGCACACCAGCAATATCAGTGTAGGTGTTTTGGCCTTGGTCGGTGACGTTACTCATCGCCAAAGTCAGACGCAGGTTGTTTATTGGCCGGTAAGAGGTGCTGAGGGTCAATCGAGTTTGACTCTCTACATAGCTAGCCGGGTAGTAATAGGCGTGCGGGTTGTTGCCTGCCGCGTTGCCATCTTCGAAATATGAGCGCTCTTGCTCATCCTGTAAATAGCCAGAACGATAGCTCCAGGAAGCGCGGGCATCGAACTTGCGTTCACTGTAGTAGAGCGTCCAGTTGGTATTGTGACGGGCTGAAGCACGCACAATTTCGGGGTTGGAATTATCAATATAGGTGTAGTTACTCTTCATACCAGTATTGGACAGGCGGCCGGGCAGAAAATCAAATGGCGTCTGATAATTGATCTCAAAGCCTTGCAGGTTGACGGTATCGGCATTGGTCTTCAGCGCCAGGTTGATTTCGACATCTTGTGGCTCGTACCCGCCCCAGTCGATGTCGAGTGAGTTGCCTGCACCATAAAAATCAACGGTTCTCACCAAGCCATCGATCTCTTTGCGGAAGTAAGCCACAGCCAGCATAGACTCTGCCGAGTAGTACCACTCCCAGCTCAGATCGATGTTGTCGGAGGTGAATGGCTGTAGGTCTGGATCCTGAGTGGCGATAGTATGCGTTCCGGTCTCCAAATTCCCGTTAAGGGTAGTACTCAACTCCAAATCATCTTTGTTGGGGCGAGACATGGTTCGGCCTAAACCAAAGCGAAGACGCATGTCGTCACGCAAGGCGTAATTCAGGTTTAGGCTGGGTAACCAATAGTCGTAGGTGTTACTGCGTGAGACGATATTTTCAAGATTTTCATCTTTAAGCTCGAGTTTATCCAGCTCGGCATTATAGCGCAGACCTTGTTGCCAGTCGGTTATTACGCCCTCTTGGGTTTGCTTTGTACGGGTATATCGCACGCCGATGTTACCGGTTAAATCGTAACCGATACCAAAGTCGGCTCGGAAGTAGCTAGAGAATGTGTCTTCGTACAGGTTGTTAACCTTTTCCTTGAGTCGATCATTATCGCTTAAGTAATTTCTCAGGTCTGACATGGAGAAGTTATCGAAGAAGTGATCCACATCCGGGGTCATGAATGGCAGCATCATGCCGTTGGAGCCATAGTTGCTAAACCAACTCCCGCTCTTAGGTATTGCGGTGTTAAAACCAGGGATGTAGTTATCGGAATACTGGTCGGTGAACTCTTGTAATTGAGCATTGGTTAATTGCCCGTCGCTACTGTAGTTGACTCGCAACGATTCCTCTTCGGCATAAGCAAAACCAAAGCGCACTTTATTGAGACTAAAGGCTCCGAACTCTTTAAAGGTATCGTGGGTGAAGTCCAGATCAAAGGCGTTGGCGTTACGTTCTGTTTCAGTGCTTACCTGTGCCGCATTAAGGGCGTTGTTGCCATTGAGAGCCCTGCCCATGGTGTAATTGTTGCCGTCAATCAAATAGTCGGCCGCAGTTCCGTCGAAGCCACGTACATCGTCGAAATAGAAACGCCATGGCCCATCGGTACCGTCAAAGGTCATATCAAAGTTGTTGTTGGTGCGGGCATTGAGTAAGACACTGTCCCAAACCTGATTTGAGCGTGAGAAGGTGACTCCGGCATCAATGGTCCAGTCGCCCGTACGATATTGGGCTTCGAAGGTGTTTAACCAGACTTCATCGTCGCGCTGAATGGGCGTGCTGTCGACCAGCGCAGCGGTGTTACCGATTGAAAAATTAGTTAGATATGTATCACAGCGCTCGCCTTGCCCCTCGACATCAAAGCAGTAGTCAACACTATCGTGAATGCCGTTAAGGGGCTTGTTACGCGTCTCAAAGGTCAGTCGTTGTCGGTTCTCTTCGGTATGATATTGGGTATAGAAGGACTCGGCAAACAGGGACAGGTTGTCGCTGGGGCGCCACTCTAGGTTTACGAATGCGGCAGCGCGCTCACGCTGATTGTCTTTGAGTTCTGCTCGGATCTGGTTAGGGGCAAACACCAGGCCGTCGTCAGAGTTAAGATGGGCGGACCCCATGTTAGCCGACGAAGTGAATTGGGCAGCATTATTTTCTTCTAGGTAGTTAGCGCCGAAGGACAGCCCAATTGTGTCGTCGGCAAACTTATTCGTGTGGATGAAGCTTAAGTCCGGACCCCACTCGTCGCTATTGCCGGGTTGAGTGCCTTTCAAGATAACTCGGGTTGTCGCATCCGCACGATCCAGTGCTCTGTGTGTACGGAGGTCGACTGTACCGGCGATCCCACCCTCTTCCAGATCGGCGGACGTGCTTTTTTGTACCGAGACCTGAGAGACAAATGCCGAAGGCATCATGTTATAAGAGAAATTGCGATTCGCATTCATCGCTGTAGTGATGGTGCGGCCGTTAAACAGGGTTTTTGTAAAGTGACCGGGCAAGCCCCGAATATTGATCTGGTTGGCGGTGCCGTCTTCGCCACGCTCAACCTCAACACCGGATACGCGTTCGAGGGAGTCGCCGATGTCCGCGTCGGGCATAACGCCGATGTCTTCGGCGGCGATCACATCGACGACGGCATCATTAAAGCGTTTCTCATTCAGCGCTTCACTCAGAGAAGCACGGGTTCCCGACACGCGGATCACTTCTACATCATCTTGTATTGCGACTGTCTGTTCCTCTGCCATGGCATTGCCGGCAAGAAGGAGTGCGATACCGGCGGCGACGGGGGTTAAGCGGGGCATTGCGTTATTCATCTATCAACCTCTTCCATGTTTGCCCGGGTTCGGTCTAGTGCCGACTCCTTGGCTCAACTTACTGCGTTTTGAACACGACGATATTTATTCTCGCGGCTTCGCCAGAGCGGACGTTGACGTTGTCTGAACGTTTGCCTACCGGCTTCGGCAGCGAGGCTCTCAAGTACGGCTTCTATGGCCGATTGTTGAAAGAGGTGCTCACGGTAAGGGCTTTTTTGGGGGGGATCTAGCCGCTCGAGATGGGAATAAGTGTTATGAGCTGGGCTCAGGTTAAGTTTTTGTTTTTAATTGCTTTGTATGGGTAACACAAATTTACCAATAGGAGCGGTGAATGTTACTTGTGAACGAGAGGGGTGTGTGCAATTTGAGCACGTTGGGAGAATGGACCATTGAGTGGCAAATTGCAGAGGATTTGACTGTTTTTGCTAGGTTGTGTGGTGTAAGTGTGGTTTCTTTGCATTTGCTTACAATGCCTTACACATTGGCGATAGAGGCGTCATTGTGCCCAAGGCTCGAGCGGTGTTGCTGGAGCGAAGACTTGGACATGGCAAGGTCACGCCGTCTGAGCGCGTCGTCGTTGGGCTTGCGGAGCCCGATGTCGCAGACTGAGGCGGTTGCAGCGGTTCGGGTTTGATTGTGGGAGCGCACCAGGTGCGTTGGTGGTGCCGATAATGGGCACAGCGGCGAGCAGAGAGTCGGGTTAGGGTCGCCTGTGAATGGCGTTTGGATGGGCGGATGCTTTTCTGAACGGCAACAAAAACGGGACCCGAAGGTCCCGTTGGTATCAGACGTGAAATAGTTCTATTTCTTAGGCTTTCGCGTCTTCTGGCAGGGCTTGCTTGCCCAACACACCGACAACCACAAAGGCAACAACGGCGGCGGTAACGATACCACAGGCGGTGGAGATCTGCATCGGCAGACCGAAGCCTAGGCCGCTGTCATTGAGGATGTAGGTTACAACAACAGAGGTCATGAACATCGCCGGAACACAGGTGATCCAGTGCAGCTTGCCCGCACGGGCCAAGTAGGCGGTTGCGGTCCACAACATCATCGCAGCGGTCAGCTGGTTAGCGAAGCCGAAGTAGCGCCAGATAACAGCGAAATCAACTTGGGTCAGGATGGCACCGACGGTGAACAGGGGCGCAGCGATCAGCAGGCGGTTCTTGATCTGTACCTGTTCCAGGTTGAAGTATTCAGCCAGGATCAAACGGCTGGAGCGGAACGCAGTATCACCAGAGGTGATCGGCAGGATAACCACACCCAGGAAGGCGATGATGCCACCGAACACGCCTAGCAAACCGAAGGAGGTTTCGTAGACTACGGCACCTGGACCACCGTTGGCGGCGGCTGCGGCCAACGAATCCATGCTACCGAAGAAGGACAGGGCCAGTGCACACCAGATCAGAGCGATGATACCTTCACCGATCATGGCGCCGTAGAAGACGAAGCGGCCATTCTTTTCGTTTTCCATGCAGCGGGCCATCAGCGGAGACTGAGTGGCGTGGAAGCCAGAGATAGCACCACAAGCGATGGTGATGAACAGCGCAGGCCACAGCGGCATGTCGTTCGGGTTCAGGTTAGTGAACATGTCAGCGACTTCGTAGCCACCCATCAGAGTGTGCTCGCTGGAGATGATCAGTGCGGATACCAGGCCAACGGACATGAAGATCAGCAGGGCACCGAAGAATGGGTAGAAGCGACCGATGATCTTATCAACCGGAACAATGGTGGCGATCACGTAGTAGGTGAAGATGATCCCTACCATGGTGCTCAGGGTCACGGTCAGATCGGTTTGCTCGTTGATCAGGCTGGTCAGCATACCCGCTGGAGCAGAGACGAATACCACACCCACCAGCAGCAACAGCACGATAGCAAACAAGTTCATGAAGTGTTTGGCAGGTTTACCCAGGTACTTACCAACGATGGTCGGTACGGAGGCGCCACCGTTACGCACGGACAACATGCCGGAGAAGTAGTCGTGTACGGCACCGGCAAAGATACAACCAACGATGATCCACAGCATGGCCGCTGGGCCATACAAGGCACCCATGATCGGGCCGAAAATAGGTCCGACACCGGCGATGTTCAATAGCTGTACCAGGTAGACTTTGTGTTTTGGCATGGCCACATAGTCAACACCGTCTGCCTTGGTAAAGGCCGGGGTCTGGCGGTTTTCATTAATGCCAAAAACCTTCTCAACGAAGGCACCATAGAAAAAGTAACCGCCGACCAATAACGCGACGCAGAATATAAACCAAAGCATGATAGTGTTCCTCAGACAATCAACGGGGCGAATTTTACGGGTCTGGGAATAGGATGCTGAAGAAGTTTACTGAACGGTAGCTTGACGGGACTAAGCGGTCGATAGCACCCGTTAGCGGTTTTCAATGAGACGTGAGCGGCAGTCTAAATCGATAAGAGGTGATATTAAGTTTGTAAGCGGGTGTGGACGGTCATGGGCGATGGGGGCGAGCGATTGGCTCGCCCCCGTTAAAGTAGTTGTTTGTTCACGCCTTTAATGTGGCGACTCGGCCTTTGAGCTTGCCCCCGGCGGAAAAGGTGACGACACGGCGTGCACTGATCTCATGTTCTTCACCGGTTTTGGGGTTTCGACCAGGCCTGGCGTTTTTGTCGCGTAAATGAAAGACGCCAAACCCGCTTAGCTTAACGTCTTCTCCTTGTTCCAGCGATCCGCGGATCTCCTCGAAAAAGGTGTCTACCAACTCCCTCGCTTCCGCCACCTTTAGTTGACGGTGGTTGACCAAATGGTTGGTCAAATCGGCCTTGGTTAAAGACATGCCACTACCTCTCGTTACCTATGAACTGATGCGTTCCCAAAAGGGTTCGAATAAAGTGTAGTCGGCGATAGCGGATGTGACTAAAAAACCTACTTATTGGAATCCGAATCGCTGTTTTATGGCTTTCATATACCGTCGACTGACCGGAACGGCCTGGCCAGCATGGGTTAGGATCTCGCCTCCGCCGCCTTCTTGAAGTTGGATCTCGGCGATCGCGTGGGCCTGGATCAGGTATTGGCGGTGGCAGCGCATCAGGTCGCTGCGCTGCTCCAGGGTCTTAAGGGTCAATTGAGTAAAAAAACTGCCGGTTGCGGTGGCAACATGAACCCCAGAGAGATCGGAAAAGACATATTCGACCTCGCTGATGGGGATCACCTTGAGGGTCTTACCGCGCATGCAGGGCAGGTGGCGCAGTGGCTCTGCGATCAGCGGTTCAATGCTGGGTGGCGTTCGAGCCACGCGCACTCGCTCCAAGGTCTTGCTGAGACGCTCTGGCGCGACCGGCTTGAGCAAATAGTCAAAGGCATTCTTCTCAAATGCGGTGACCGCGTGCTCGTCGTATGCGGTGACAAATACCATGTAGGGCATACGCTCGGGATCCAACATGGACAACATCTCTATGCCGGTGATCTTGGGCATCTGGATATCGACAAAGACCAGATCCGGCTGGAATTGATTGATCATCGCCATGCCTTCGATGGCGTTGGCGGCTTCACCCAGGATCTCGATGTCATCAAAGGGCTCAAGTAGGCTCGCCAGTTCATCCCGAGCCAACAGCTCGTCGTCAATGATCAGGGTGCGTATGGTCATTCGGGGTTCCTTGGTAATCGAACTTGGACTCGGGTCTGTTGGTCTGGAATGCAATGGGTTGTCAGGCCGAACTCTTCGCCGTAGATGCTTTTGATCCGTCGGTTGACGATGTTGAGGCCGAGGCCATCGGACTCTTTGGGTTCGGCAGGGAAAGCGCCGGCGTTGTCCTCGACGGTGAGCAGCAGATCATCGTTATCGGACTCGGCCCAGATCCGGATCTTGCCTTGTTCAAGCAGGGTTGAGGTACCGTGCTTAATGGCGTTTTCCACCAGAGGTTGCAACGTGAAGGTCGGCAAACTGATGTGTTGGTATTGCTCTGGCACCTGGATCTCCACCTGCAGTTGATCGCCGAAGCGGGCCAACTCAATGGTGAGGTAGTGCTGGATGTGCTCCAACTCTTCGCGGAGGGTGATCTCACCGGTGCCGCGTTTGAGGTTGGCGCGCAGGAAGGCGGCCAGATCCTGGATCAAGGGTCTTGCCTTATCCGGCGTGCGCCGGGTGATCGCGGCTAAGGTGTTGAGTGCGTTAAACAGGAAGTGGGGGCTGACTTGGGCGTGCAGTAGCTTCAGTTCGGCTTGAGTGAGCAGACTTTTTTGCTCAACGTAGCGGCCGTGCAGGATCTGGTTGGAAAGCACGCGGGCGATCCCTTCACCCAATGTCTGATTGAGGTTGAGGAAGATCCGTTGCTTCTTTTCGTACAGCTTGACCGTGCCGATGACCTCGTTATCGCCTCGGAGCGGGACGATGAGGCTGGAGCCCAGTTGGCAGTTATTCGACAGCGAACATTGATAATGCTGGGCGACGCCATCGGCAAACACCACACGGTTCTGGTGGATCGCATCCAACGTTAAGCTTGAGGAGATCGGTGTACCGGGGATGTGGTGATCATCCCCGGTACCGATAAAGGCCAGCAGCTTGTCTTTGTCGGTGATCGCCACCGCACTGACATTGGTCTCTTGATAGATGATCCGGGCGATCCGCGCGGTGTTTTCCTGATTGAAACCGCCGGCCAGGATCCCGACCGTACGCTCAGCGATCTTAAGGGCCTTGGCCGAGTGCGCGGTGGAGAGCTTTTCTGCCATGGTGCGTTGATCGCGGATCATACTCATAAACAAGGCGGCACCGAGCGAGTTGACCAGCATCATCGGCAGCGCGATGGTTTGAACCAGGGCCCAGGCTTCGCCAAACGGGCGGGCAACCAGCAAGATGATCATCATCTGCATCATTTCAGCAATCAGGGCAATGACAAACACACGCAGTGGATTAAACAGCTCCTCCAGCTGACTGGAGCGGCGCAGGCGCAGGTGCATCAAGCCGGCAAACAGGCCTTCTGAGGTGGTGGAGATCGCACAAGCCAGATCGGTAAACCCCCCCAGGCTGTAGCGGTGTAAACCGCCGGTCAGACCGACCAGAAAGCCGGTAACCGGACCGCCGAGCAGGCCGGATAGGATCGCGCCCATCGCCCGAGTATTGGCGATCGCACCGTGGGTTTGCTCACCAAAGTAGGTCCCCATGATGCAAAACAGGGAGAAGGTCACGTAGAGGATCAGTTTATGGGGCAAGTGCACCGCGAGATCCACCATCGGGCGTAAAACCGGTGTTTTGGTCAGCAGATAGGCGAGCACCAAGTACAGGCTCATTTGCTGGGTGAGCTTGACGATCAGCTCAAAGGTGTCGAGCAGGTCCGGAGACATGAAACCTCATTGGTGAAAAAACTTTGATCGTGATCCCTCCTCTGGATAGATTAAAGTTGCTATCATAATGCAACTTTAATTGTGAGGAGCCGGACATGGCTAGTGTACACGCGCACGAATTTTTAGGGCTACTGGCAAACTCTGATCAGGCCAAAACCCTGGCAGAGATGGCGGCATTGTCTCACCAACAGTTTGGTGAGCAAGCGCGCTTTCATACCTGCAAGTTGCAGGATCTGGAGATCGAAGCCCTGTTGGCTTTCCTAGTTAAGGCGCAGAAGATCGTACCGCAAGCGGACGGCTATATCCTCAATCAAGCACGCGTCTGTAATCACTAACGCTTGCTGTTGTCGCTGCCTGGCTTCTCCTCCTTGGGGTAGGGCCAGGCCAGTTGACCATAGCGGATCGCCAGCACGGTGATCGCCAAGATCAAGGCCGCGACCGATACGGCCAGCACCCGCCATTCATCCATCCCTTTCATATCCAGAATGATGTAGCGCGCGATGGCGACGATGGCGATGTAGATCGGCATTCTGATCGGCAGCTTGCCCACCTCTGCATAGTTGGCGACCATGGCCAACACTTCCAGATAGATAAACATCAGCAGGAGATCGGCCAGGGTGACGCTGCCTCGCTCGATCATTACTTTGACCTCATCCCCGATCGCAAACAGGGTGGCAATGGCGATGATAATTAAGATCCCGTGTTCACAGATCTTCAATGATTTTGTGCCAAACTTCTTGTACAAATTATCCATAGTGAGTCCCTATCATTGGCCGAGGAGCGCAGTGTATGGGCACGGGTCGTGATCTGGCAGTGCCATTGGCGTATTGTGTGCTTTCGGTCACGGATTTTTGGTGACAAAGATCGCAGGGAGCGACCACATTGCGTCGTTGACAGGGGAAAGCATATGCAAGGGCGGGCGCGCCATCAACGTTGGCTACATCCAAGACAACTGCCCTATTTTTGGGTCTCGCTATTGTGTCTGCTGACGGCGCCTGCGGTTGCGCTGGGTTTGCTGGTGTATTTTGGCGTGGTGCTGCTGACGCGAAGGTGGCGCAGCGATCCGGCTCATTGATGGTCCATTGCAGATAACAAAAAGGCCCTAACGTCGAGACGTTAGGGCCTTTTGGTCAGGTATGGATCCTGACAACTGAGGAAGCAGAGCTTAGCGCTTCAGGGCTTCGTTCAGGTGTGGGCGCATCTTATTGACAATACCCGCGGTGATCTTCGGCGCACCGGCGACGATGTTGCCGGACAGCAGGTGGTTGTGACCACCGGTAAAGTCGGACACCAAGCCACCCGCCTCACGCACCAGCAGTTCGCCAGCAGCGAAATCCCATGGCTTCAGACCGATCTCCCAGTAACCGTCGATCCGACCGGCGGCAACATAGGCCAGATCCAGTGCGGCAGAGCCGTTGCGGCGCATGTCTGCAACATCGGTAAACAGATCGTTGAAGATCGCCAAGTAGGCTTCGGTGTGCTGACGCTGCTTGAACGGGAAACCGGTCGCGAGCAGGGTGCCTTTGATGTCGCGATGTTTGCCAACGCGAAGACGACGGCTGTCCAACTGAACGCCGGCACCGCGGCTGGCAGAGAACAGTTCGTTGCGGATCGGATCGTAAACCACACCGTGCTCGATTTTGCCATTGATCTGCAGAGCAACGGAAACCGCGAAGTGTGGGATCCCTTTCATGAAGTTGGTGGTGCCATCCAGAGGGTCAATGATCCAACGGAACTCATCGTGTTCGCCGGTTTGTGTACCGCACTCTTCACTGATGATGGTGTGCTGTGGGTAGGACTTGCGAATGGTCGCAATGATGGCGGCTTCTGCGTCGCGATCAACATTGGTCACAAAGTCATTGAGGCCTTTCTGCTCAACTTCGACTTTGTCCAGATCTTCAAAAGCACGGGTAATTACGGTGCCAGCACTGCGCGCAGCGCGCACGGCGATGTTCAGCATCGGATGCATAGGATTTGACCCCAAGGATGTAAAAGAACGCGATACCCCGGGACAAGCCCGAAATTTAGGCGCAGAATTCTACCAGAATCGCACCACATGGCAAGCGTTAAATCCCTCAAGCATAGACCGTGGCTGTGGTACTATCCGGCCTTTCTGCTTCTAACGCTAAGATACGGTCACCCCATGCTTGAAAACATCCGCATTATTCTGGTCGGGACATCCCACCCCGGCAATATAGGTTCTGCCGCCCGTGCCCTGAAAAATATGGGGCTATCACGTCTGGTTCTGGCCGAGCCACGTACCGAGATCGACGGCAAGTCCATGGCATTGGCTGCGGGCGCCAGTGATCTGCTCAAAGATGTGGTGATCACCGAGGATCTCAAATCGGCCATTGCCGACTGCTCATTGGTGATCGGCACCAGCGCCCGCTCCCGTACCCTGAGCTGGCCAATGCTGGATGCGCGCCAAGCCGGGCGTAAGCTGGTGGCAGAGGCCTCCACCGGGCCGGTTGCTTTGGTGTTTGGGCGGGAAAACCACGGCCTCAATAATGAAGAGCTGCAACTGTGCCATTTTCACGTCAGTATCCCTGCGAACCCGGAGTACAGCTCGCTCAACCTGGCTCAGGCGGTGCAACTGCTGACTTATGAGACCCGCATGGCATTCTTGGAGCAAGAGGAGAGCGTCGAGTCGGAGCGTGAAGCGTACCCCACCTCAGAACAGATGGAGGGGTTCTATCAGCATCTTGAGCGTGCCCTGCTCAAAACCGGATTCATTATCCAGGCCCATCCAGGCCAGATCATGAACAAGCTCAGGCGGCTGTTTAATCGTGCTCGGCCCGAAACGGCAGAGATGAATATCTTACGTGGCGTGCTGACCTCGGTGGAGCGTGCCGCTGACAAAAGCGAACAGGGCGATCGCTGAAAATTTCAATCGGTTAAATGTTCGACAGTTCGGGCGAAATCGTCGCATACATGAAGCGAATTGCTCAAAAAACGCGGATCCAGACTCCCTTTGCCTGTTGAAATTCGGCGCAATATTGCCGTGACGGTGCTTGGGGAGTGATCCGGCGTAAACGACGGAGGTTATGGTATTTGATCCCGACCTGCCAATAGGGTTAAATACCGCTGCGCAGCACTGGGGTATTGCTCGGAAAAAGTTGCGCAATACCGTAGAAATACCTGACTGGTTTCCTAGGTTTAATACTTGACTAAAATGGTCGGGTAAGTAGACTGGGCAGTAGATTTTCGGAAGGAAACTGGCAATGAGACTCACATCGAAAGGCCGCTACGCGGTCACGGCGATCCTGGACGTGGCACTGCATACGCCACAAGGTCCGGTGCCACTGGCAGATATCTCTGAACGACAAGGGATCTCTTTGTCCTACCTAGAGCAACTGTTTGCCAAGCTGCGCAAGCGCGGTTTGGTCTCCAGTGTTCGCGGACCCGGCGGCGGCTATCTGCTCGGTAAAGCGGCAGAAGAGATCTCGGTGGGCATGGTGGTGCACGCCGTTGATGAGTCGGTGGACGCAACGCGTTGCCATGGCAAGAGTAATTGCCAAGGGGGCGCGCGCTGCCTGACCCATTCGTTGTGGGGCGATCTGAGTGAGCGCATTGCCAGTTTTCTTGATGGTATCAGCCTTGCTGATCTGATGTCGGATCGGCAAGTGAAAGTCGTTAGCCTGCGTCAAGAACAGGCGCAGGACCGCAGTCAATCCCGAGTTCGGGTTTAGACAGCACCTCGTAGTATTACGCCGGTACCATGGTAGCCGGCTCGCAAGCGGAGAAGGTAATGAAACTCCCCATCTATTTTGATTACTCTGCCACCACCCCTGTGGACCCTCGTGTGGCTGAAGTGATGATGCAACATTTGACCCTGGACGGTAATTTCGGCAACCCGGCTTCCCGCTCACACCGATTCGGTTGGCAAGCGGAAGAGTCCGTTGATGTGGCCCGAAACCAGGTGGCTGAGCTTTTGAACGCCGATCCGCGTGAGATCGTGTTTACCTCAGGGGCTACCGAGTCAGATAACCTGGCGATTAAAGGGGCTGCCAACTTCTATCAGAAGAAAGGCAAACACATCATTACCAGCAAGACCGAGCACAAGGCGGTGTTGGATCCCTGTCGTCAGCTAGAGCGCGAAGGATTTGAGGTGACTTACCTTGAGCCCGCTGAGAATGGGATCATCCCGCTCGAGCGCATCGAAGCTGCCATGCGGGAAGACACCGTGCTGGTGTCGATCATGCACGTCAACAACGAGATCGGTGTGGTGCATGACGTTGCCGCGATCGGTGAGTTGTGTCGCAGCAAGGGGATCCTTTTCCACGTTGATGCCGCGCAAAGCGCCGGTAAGATCCCACTGGATGTGAAGACCATGAAGATCGATATGATCTCCATCTCCGCCCATAAAATGTACGGCCCGAAAGGGATCGGCGCACTGTATGTCCGTCGTAAACCACGGGTTCGTCTGGAAGCCCAGATGCACGGTGGCGGTCATGAGCGCGGTATGCGCTCCGGTACGTTGGCCACTCACCAGATCGTCGGTCTGGGTGAGGCCTGTCGCATCGCACGTGAAGAGATGGCGACCGAGAATGACCGCATTCTGAGTCTGCGTAACCGTTTGTGGAACGGCATCAAGGGCATGGAAGAGGTGTACGTCAACGGCGATGTCGAGCAGCGTACGGCGGGCAATCTGAATGTCAGCTTTAACTTCGTTGAGGGTGAATCCCTGATCATGGCGCTGAAAGATCTGGCGGTCTCTTCGGGCTCAGCTTGTACCTCTGCATCCCTGGAGCCGAGCTATGTGCTGCGCGCGCTGGGCTTGAACGATGAGATGGCGCACAGCTCCATCCGGTTCAGCATCGGCCGATTTACCACCGAAGAGGAAGTGGATCACGCCATCGCGGTGATCAACGAGTCCATCGGCAAATTGCGCGACATGTCCCCACTGTGGGAGATGTTCAAAGACGGTGTGGATCTGTCCAAGGTAGAGTGGACAGCGCACTAATTGGTTTTCCCGCCCGCGCGCCGATTCCCTGTGCGACGCGGGCTTCGCTTCACAGATTGAAGCAAGGCTTGGAGCTCTGTTATGGCTTACAGTGATAAAGTTATCGACCATTATGAGAACCCACGTAACGTTGGTTCTTTTGACAAAAACGATCCAAACGTCGCAACTGGGATGGTGGGTGCACCGGCCTGTGGCGATGTCATGAAGTTGCAGTTGAAGATCACCGATGAGGGTGTGATCGAAGACGCGAAATTCAAGACCTATGGCTGTGGCAGCGCGATCGCGTCCAGCTCCCTGGTGACCGAGTGGGTCAAGGGCAAGACCTTGGATGAAGCGGCGGAGA
The DNA here is from genome assembly GCF_039543565.1 of Ferrimonas pelagia. NCBI lineage: Bacteria > Pseudomonadati > Pseudomonadota > Gammaproteobacteria > Alteromonadales > Ferrimonadaceae > Ferrimonas > Ferrimonas pelagia. The sequence goes on from NZ_BAABJZ010000097.1 coordinate 63,079, forward strand.
TCAAAAACACCGCGATCGCTGAAGAGTTGGCATTGCCACCGGTGAAGATCCACTGCTCTATCTTGGCTGAGGACGCCATCAAGGCGGCCATCACCGATTACAAGAGCAAGCAAGAGAAGTAAAACTGGAGTAGTAAATGGCCATTACCTTGACCGAAGCCGCTGCCGAGCGGGTCAAATCCTATCTGGCAAACCGTGGCAAGGGGATCGGGCTGCGCTTGGGCCTGAAGACCTCCGGTTGCTCCGGTTTGGCTTACGTGCTTGAGTTTGTTGATGAGCTTGGGCCGGGCGATGAGGTGTTTGAACTGCTGGGTGTCAATATCATTATTGATGCGAAAAGCATGGTCTATCTGGATGGCTTGGAAGTGGATTTCGTTAAAGAGGGCCTGAACGAAGGCTTTAAGTTCGAAAACCCCAATGCCAACGGTGAATGTGGCTGCGGCGAAAGCTTTACCGTTTAAGGCGATCTGATGAATTACTTCGAACTGTTTGCGCTACCGCAAGGGTTTGAGCTGGATGGGACCGTTTTGGCCAGTCGCTACCGCGAGCTGCAACGAGCGGTCCATCCCGATAAGTTTGCTTCCGGCAGCGACCGTGATCGTCTGATGGCGATGCATAAAGCCGCCGAGGTAAACGACGCATTCCAAACCCTCAAATCCCCCCTAACGCGTGCCGAATATCTGTTGCGCCTGCATGGCATTGAACTGCGTGGCGAAACCACGACGGTTAAAGATCCCCTGTTTTTGATGCAGCAAATGGAATGGCGTGAAGCGCTGGAAGCGTTGGCCGATGCGGCCGATCCCATGATGGCAGCCGAGGCGTTGGAGCGGGAGTTTCGTCAGCTGAAGCGGCAGATGACCGGCGATCTGAAAACTCGATTGGATCAGCAACTGTGGGCCGATGCAGCCGAACAACTGCGTAAGCTCAAGTTTGTCGAAAAACTGGAACAAGAACTCGCACTGCTGGAAGAGCAGTGGGAGCTGTAAGTAGCGGATAATAACACTATGGCATTACTGCAGATCGCAGAACCGGGTCAGAGCGCCGCTCCGCACCAGCATAAGCTGGCTGTGGGGATCGATCTGGGAACCACCAACTCTTTGGTTGCTGCTGTGCGCAGTGGTCAAGCGGAAACCTTGCCGGACGCACAGGGGCTGCATGGCATGCCTTCCGTGGTTCGTTTTGGGGAAGATGGGATCGAAACCGGAGCGCAGGCCAAAGCGGCCGCGGTGGCGGATCCTGCCAACACCATTATCTCGGTCAAGCGTTATCTGGGCCGCTCGCTGGCGGACGTTGAGGCACGCTATCCCGATCAGCCCTATCAGCTGAAGGGCTCAGACAATGGGCTGCCCCTGTTTGTGACCCGTGCCGGCGAGCAAAATGCCATTCAGATCTCCGCGGAAGTCTTACGACCTCTGGTTGCACAGGCGGAAGCCACGTTAGGTGGTGCGCTCTCTGGGGCCGTGATCACGGTACCGGCCTATTTTGATGATGCGCAGCGTCAGGGCACCAAAGACGCGGCCGAGTTACTCGGCGTGAAGGTCCTGCGCCTGCTTAATGAGCCAACGGCTGCGTCTATTGCCTACGGGCTCGATAGCGGTCAGGAAGGGTTGATCGCGGTCTACGATCTGGGCGGCGGCACCTTTGACATCTCCATTTTACGCTTGCATCACGGGGTCTTTGAGGTGTTGGCGACCGGCGGTGACTCTGCGCTGGGTGGGGATGACTTCGATCATCTACTGGCGACTCATTTGGCTGAGCTGGCGGGGATCAACGCGCCGTCACCAAGCATGCAACGACAGCTGATGAACGAGGCCTGTCGGGTTAAGGAAGCATTGACCAACGCCCAGAGTGTGTCGGCGCAGATCGACGATTGGACGGCGGAGATCAGCCGTGCGCAGTTTGATGCGCTGATCCAGCCGTTGGTCAAGCGAACCTTGATGGCTTGCCGTCGTTGTCTTAAGGACGCGGGCGTGGACGCCGAAGAAGTGTTGCAGGTGGTGATGGTTGGCGGCTCGACCCGGGTGCCCGCGGTACGAAGCCAGATCGGCGACTACTTTGGCCGTGAGCCTTTGACCAGCATCGATCCGGATCGTGTCGTGGCGATCGGCGCCGCGATCCAGGCGGATATCCTGGTGGGGAACAAGCCGGACTCAGAGATGCTGTTGCTGGATGTGTTGCCTTTGTCACTGGGACTGGAAACCATGGGGGGGCTTACCGAGAAGGTGATCCCACGTAACACCACGATCCCGGTGGCCCGCGCGCAGGAGTTCACGACGTATAAAGACGGCCAAAGTGCCATGGCCATCCACGTGGTGCAGGGCGAGCGGGAGATGGTAGCGGATTGCCGTAGCCTGGCTCGATTCGAGCTACGGGGCCTGCCGGCGATGGCCGCAGGGACGGCGGTGGTTCGCGTTACCTTCCAGGTCGATGCTGACGGTCTGCTCAGCGTGACAGCCAATGAGAAGACCACTGGGGTGCAGTCATCCATTCAGGTGAAGCCGTCGTTCGGTCTGAGCGATAATGAGATCACCCAGATGCTGTCCGATTCGATGGCCCATGCCAAGCAGGACATCGAAGTGCGGATGTTGACCGAGCAGCGGATCGAAGCCGGCCGGGTGATCGAAAGTTTGACCAAGGCATTGGAGCAGGACGGTAAGGTACTGCTCAATGAACAAGCAATTCAGGTGCTGATGCAGCAGATGCAGGCGTTGTCTGTACTGTGCGAAGGCGAAGACGGCCGAGCCATCAAGCAAGGGATCGAAGATCTGGATAAGGCCAGCGGTGAGTTTGCCGCGCTGCGCATGGATCTGTCGATCCGTCGCGCACTATCCGGACAGTCCGTCGATAACGTATAAGAGGAAATCATGCCTAAGATCGTATTTTTGCCGCATCACGAGCTGTGCCCAGAAGGCATGGAAGTGGAAGCGGAACAGGGTGAAACCGTGCTGGATGTGGCGCTGCGTAACGGGATCCATATCGAGCACGCGTGCGAGAAATCCTGTGCCTGCACAACCTGCCACGTGGTCGTGCGTGAAGGCTTTGATTCGCTGGAAGAGAGCGATGAGTTGGAAGATGACATGCTGGACAAGGCATGGGGGTTAGAGCCCGAGTCACGTCTGTCGTGCCAATCTAAAGTGGAAGACAGCGATCTGGTGATCGACATTCCACGCTACACCATTAATCAGGTGTCCGAGCACCACCACTGATAGGGCCGATGGCAAGCGGAGGGCGAGCGATGAAGTGGATTGATGTACAAGACATTGCCATTGAATTGGCGGAGCGACACCCGCAGCAGGATCCGACCCAGATCCGATTTACCGATCTGCGAGATTGGGTACTGGCATTGGACGGATTTGATGACGATCCGGATCATTGTGGGGAGCGGATCCTGGAAGCCATCCAACAAGCCTGGATCGACGAAGTCGATTAATTGGGAAACGACTAAGCGGCCACAATGGCCGCTTTTTCTTTGCGCCGTCGCATCGATACCGGCTGGTTTTTTGCGGATCTCAACCGGTTGCACCTAGCACCAACCTTAATTCGCGTTTGCGCCGGCAAGCCATCTGGGTATCCCTCTTTGCACAAGCCCGCTGCAGATCCTCGACCGCAGTGTTTCGTCGTTCTGCTCCCTTACTGCTCCCTTGCTGACGGCTCGCTACAGCCGAACGTTGAAGCTTGTCTCGGCACTCGGTGGAGAGTGCCGATCATAGAAGCGGCCCGCTGCCGTCCGAGCGGCTCACTGCTCTGTCCGGCGGGCTGAAGATCTGTCTCGGTGCCTCAATGCTTGGATCTGCGTTCGGTGGCCAACATATGGCATAGCGCCCAAGCTTGTTATCGAGCGTCTACAGCGTCGTGGGACATATTTTTTTTCTGGCTGTGAACCCAGATGTACGGCCATTTACACACGGAGCCTGAGACAGAAGCGTGCTGTCAGGTTCGGTTTGCGCCGAGCGACGACGACGGCACCCCCGGCATGCTGGATCGCTTGCATCGAGCGCCATAGAGTGAGAGGGAGAATCGATTAAAACGGAGTTTTTATGGCACTGACCTATGGCAGTTACCTCAAAGTGGACGAGTTAATAGCGCTGCAACAGTTGCAGTCCGAGCCCGCCGAACATGATGAGATGTTGTTTATCGTGATCCACCAAACCTACGAGTTGTGGTTCAAGCAGATCCTGCACGAGATGGATAAGCTGATCCCCATGTTACAGCAGGGCGAGGTTTGGCACAGCGCCAAGACCCTTCGGCGGATCTTAACCATCATGAAAACGCTGGTGGGTCAGGTGGACATCCTGGAAACGATGACGCCGATGGAGTTCAACAGTTTCCGTGATTTCCTGCAGAGCTCCAGTGGATTCCAGTCCTGGCAGTTTCGAGAATTGGAGATCCTGTGTGGCCTGCGCTCAGAGCACGCCATCAAGGTGCAACAGGAACAGCCTGAGCACTACAATCGTTTGTTATCACGGTGCGAGCAGCCGACGTTATGGCAAGCCTTTATCGCGTTTTTGTCCTCAAAGGGCATGGCGGTCGAGCCGGTGACCGTACATCAAAGATCGGGGCTGATCTACGATCCCAGCCCTGAGCGGCAACGGCAACTTGCGGAGATTTTGAAAGCCGCTCCCGAGATCAACCTGGTTGCTGAGTTACTGATCGATCTGGATGAAGGCCTGCAGGAATGGCGCTATCGTCACGTCAAGATGGTCGAACGTACCATAGGCGGAAAAGTCGGCAGTGGCGGCTCACCTGGTGCAGCCTACCTCCATAAGTCCTTACACCAGTATATCTTCCCGGATCTGTGGGCCCTGCGTAGCTTATTGTAGGAAGTTCAGTCAGTATCTTGAGTGAATTGAGTTATGTGATGGTGGCGTCAATTTAGGTTATGGAACCCCATACTGGTCGAAAAATTGTCACATTGGGGTTCCATTCATTAGACAAGCATTTTATGTTTGTCAATGGAATGTCGCTTTATCGGCTGTAGTCTTCCTCTTACAAGACTATGTGACGACTCACTATCCCTCAACTTGCGGTGACAAAAATGACTCAAATCGTCCGCAGTATCGCCTCCGAGCTGCTTGGCCCCGACACGTCTTCAAGCTCTCAATGGCAGTTCCGTTTCTTATTACGAAAGCTTAACCTGCGCCGATCAGAGCGCGTCTGGGTTTATGGCCGCCCCGAGCGTGACGTCATCGCAGATCTGGCGGATGCGGTCGGCCCCCAAGGTAAAGTCGCACTGCTGTGCGAAGACTCCGGCCCGTCAGTCAGCCATGTGGAATTTGATAATCGGTTATCCCAGGTGGAGTTGATGTTGGCTGGCCCAAGTGCCGACTCGCAACAATGTGATGCCGTGGTCATCCTACCCGATTGGCTTAATGAGCCCTACCAGCCCTTGCTGGATGCCGCCTGGCGTCGATTAGGAAATGGCGGACGATTGATGCTGGTGTTGCCGGAGCACGAAGATAATTCCAAGGAATTGAGGAAGTTGGTTGATATGGCGTGCCAACTAGGGTTTGTCAGCCGTTATCGACGTTGCTGCGATAAGCATTGTGCTTGGGTCGGAGTGAAGTACGCCCGCTAGCTGGCAGCTCACGGTTTTGCATGGAAATGTCGGTGCGCGCAGGTTGAGGTTGTTTCGGGTGTGACTGGGGTGGGATTTTTGCCGGTAAATGCCATATAATCCGCGGCGAGAACTAGTAGTCCTTATCATTACATGGAGTGGTCAATGGCCGTTGAGCGTACTTTTTCTATTGTGAAGCCAGATGCAGTTGCGAAGAATTTGATCGGTGCTGTCTATAGCCGATTCGAAGCGGCGGGGCTGAAGATTGTTGCAAGTAAGATGGTACACCTGAGTAAAGAGCAGGCAGAGGGATTCTATGCCGAGCATAAAGAGCGTCCGTTCTTTGATGCCTTAGTGGCATTTATGACGTCCGGTCCGATCATGGTCCAGGTGCTCGAGGGTGAGAACGCGGTTCTGGCCAATCGCGAGATAATGGGAGCGACAAACCCAGCGGAGGCCGCTCGCGGCACACTGCGCAGCGATTTTGCCAATAGCATCGATGAAAACGCGGTTCACGGCTCAGATGCCCTTGCGTCTGCAGAGCGTGAAATTGCGTATTTCTTTACCAGCGACGAGATCTGTCCTCGCACTCGCTAAGATGTTGAGCGTTATCCAGAAAATAAGCGCCTAGTCGGCGCTTTTTTCATGCAAATCGTCTGCTTAGCTTGTTGGCTTTTTGCTGTTTTGATCCGAAGGCTCATGGCTAACTCGGAACTTACGTTGCTTTTGTCGGTGTTCCCACAGTTTTTTGGCCAATTGCTGCATGTCGTCGGCGGGATCGTCACGATCGACGATCTCCAATCCCAGCAAGGATTCGACGATGTCCTCCATCGTGATCAAACCCCGCACACTCCCATACTCATCAACCACCATGGCCATCTGGATCCGCCGGGTCAGCAACTGCTCGAAGATCCCCATAATGCGCGCGTTCTCAGGCACCATCATTAAGTTGTGCCGGACGGTTTTTAGCGTTGCATCGGGTTGCTGCTTTTCGGCCAGCAGGACCTCAGAACGCATGACATAGCCGATGATATCGTCAGGATCCTGATTGTAGATCGGCACGCGCGAGAAGTTTCGTCGGGCATGGCTGTGGGTAAAGTCCGCCAGAGTCATGGCCTGAGGTAGGGAGTGGATCACGGTACGTGGGGTCATGATGGCGCTGACAGGGATGCTACGGGCCATCAGCAGCTGTTTGACGATGCTGGATTCTTTGTCATTAAGCTCACCGGATTCGGCACCAATGTCGGCCATCGCCGACATCTCTGAGCGGATATACTGACCGCTACCCTCTTTGCCGAACAGGCGAGTCATCTTGGTGGATAGCCAGATCAGCGGGGTGGTGATCCACACCAGCCATTGCAAAGGCCGAATGGTAACCGGCGCGAGCTGACGCCAGTAATTGGCGCCGAGTGTTTTGGGGATGATCTCGGAGAAGAACAGGATGGCAAAGGTGAGAATGGCGGAAAACACGCCCAACACATGGCTGCCAAATACGGCGGCCGCTTGGGCCCCCGCGCCGGCCGCGCCGGCCGTATGGGCGATGGTATTTAAGGTCAGAATGGCCACCAGCGGTGCTTCCACATTGTCCTTGAGCTTTGCCAGGCGTGCCGCTGCATCTGGCCGGTCCTTTTTCAGGCCGGCGATATAAGCAGGCGTCACACTGAGTAATGTGGCTTCCAAAACACTGCAGATGAAAGACACGCCGATGGCGACTGCGATGTACACTGATAGCATCAACATTCCCGGTTGTTCTCCTTAAATGACGGGACCGATCATAGAGCCCATAATAGCTGGGGTGGGGGTGGTTAGGGCAAGCTTCGGTGGAGACTGGACGCGGGGGCAATGAACCCTGTACAATTGCGCGCCATTTTCGGCTGGTAGATGAGGCATCCGATGAACGACAAAATCAACCTATTAAACCTGGATCGCGACGGATTACGTGCGTTTTTCGTTGAGATGGGCGAGAAACCTTTCCGCGCAGATCAGGTCATGAAGTGGCTGTACCACTACGGTTGTGATGACTTTGATCAGATGACCAACATCAACAAGGTACTGCGCACCAAGTTGAAGGAAAAGACGGAGATCGTCGCGCCGGAGATCGCCAACAGTCAGCACTCTTCCGATGGCACCATCAAGTTCGCCATCGATGTGGGTAACGGCCAGCAGGTCGAAGCCGTGTATATTCCGGAGGCCGATCGCGCCACCGTGTGCATCTCCTCTCAGGTTGGATGCGCGCTGGAATGCAGTTTCTGCTCGACCGCCCAACAAGGCTTCAACCGTAATCTGACGGTGGCCGAGATCATCGGGCAGGTTTGGCGTGTGGCTAAATACATGGGCCTGAACGGTGACGTGCGAGATCGTCCTATTTCCAATGTCGTGCTGATGGGCATGGGCGAGCCGCTGCTGAATCTGAGCAACGTCGTGCCTGCCATCAATATCATGCTGGATGACTTTGGTTTTGCCCTGTCCAAACGTCGTGTCACCCTGTCTACCTCCGGTGTGGTACCGGCGTTGGACAAGCTGGGTGATCTGGTCGACTGTGCACTGGCCATCAGCCTGCATGCGCCGAACGACGAGCTGCGCGATGTGCTGGTGCCGGTCAACAAAAAGTACAACATCGAGATGTTCCTCGAATCAGTGCGCCTATATCTGAGCAAGTCTTACGCCAACAAAGGGCGGGTGACGGTGGAATACGTGATGCTGGATCACATCAATGACAGCACCGACACCGCGCATGAGCTGGCCAAGGTGATGAAGGACACGCCGTGTAAGATCAACCTGATCCCATTCAACCCTTATCCTGGCAGCCCGTACGGTAAGAGTTCAAACTCACGCATCGATCGCTTTTCTAAGGTTCTGATGGACTACGGTTTGACCGTGATCGTGCGAAAAACCCGAGGTGATGACATCGACGCGGCGTGTGGCCAGTTGGTGGGTGACGTACGAGATCGCACCAAGCGCTTAATGAAAAAACGTATGCAAGATCAAAGCATTTCAGTCACAATGACCTAAGTTTTGAACGACTGGCTCATCAGGGAAACGATGAAACCTTTGTATCTGGCCCTGCTGCCAGCTTTAGTGCTCTGCGCTTGTGTGCAAAAAACCACCTACAGCGGCACGGACATGCAGGTGGCGCAAATGGAATACGATGCTGAGGCTGCGGCGCGCGATCGCGTGTCGCTGGGCTTGGCGTATTTGCAGCGCGGCGATGCGACGCAAGCCAAGTTCAATCTGGAGCGGGCTTTGGAGCAGGCGCCCACGTCGACCGAGGTGTTGCTGGCGATGGCCTATTATCACGACACCGTTAAGGACAGCGTGAAAGCGGAACAGTTTTACCGCAAGGCCGTCAGCTTGGACCGCGGTCACGGCGATGCCGCCAACAATTTTGGTGTCTTCCTGTGTCGTCAACAGCGTTTCGTTGAGGCGGATCGCTGGTTGAATCAGGCCGTAGAGACACCCGGTTATATCCGGATGAGCCAAACGTATGAAAATCTGGGTTTGTGCGCGAGGCAGGCGGGTTGGACAGAGAAAGCCTTGGGGTACTTTGAACAGGCTCTCAATTATGACCCTCGTCGCGCAGAAGCCTTGTTAGAAGTGGCAGAATTAAGTTTCAATGCCCAGCAGTGGAACGAGGCTCGAAGTTATTTGGAGCGTTACCACCAAAGTGGCCATGAATCGCCCAGCAGTTTGCTGTTAGGGGCGGAATTGGAGTTTGGCGTTCAGAATACTGATGCCGCCCGTCGCTTTGGGGTATTATTGCTGGCTAAGTACCCTGACTCTGAGCAGGCGAAAACGTACCGAACGAAGTATTACTAATGACTGACGAACTAGAGAACGAAAAACGCCTGGATCCTCCTGGACCGATGCTGAAACACGCGCGGGAACAGGCCGGGTTGTCCACACAGCAGGTGGCGCAGCGTTTGAACTTGCGCCACTCGGTTGTTGTGGGGTTAGAGCAAGACACGTTTGAGCCCGGAATGTCGATCACCTACATTCGTGGGTATATGCGTAACTACGCCCGCTTGGTGGGTTTGGACGAGCAGCGCTTGAATGAAGCGTTGGACGCGGTGCATCAGCCGGAAGTGACCAAGCCGATGCAAAGCTTTTCCGGACGAACCCACAGGGAAAAGCATGACAGTCGCTGGATGATGCTCAGTTGGCTGCTCGGTTTCGGTCTGGTCGGCGTGATCTTATGGGGCTTATTTGGCCGCACTGAGAGTTTAGAGACGCCGCCGGCGGATGAGACACAGGTCCAGACCCCGGAGATCATCGATGAAGCGCCTGTGGCGGTGCAACTGCCAGAAGTCGAGCCGGAGTTGAGCCAGGCCGCGCCTGAGTCAGAGGCCCCTTTGGTGGATGACGCCTCGACGGCTCCGTTACCCGAGCAGGATGAGCCTGCTGTCAGCGAGCCAAAACCTGAGCCGATCGAGACCGTTGAAATGATCCAGCCCGAGCCTGAAATGGCAGCGCCGGTTGCCGAGCCCGCCGTGGCAACGGACACCCTCACCATCACGCTCAATGCCGACTGCTGGATGTTGGTTCAGGACGCCGATGGTCAGGTGTTGGTTGAGGGGCTGAAGGGTCTTGGTTTCAATGAAGTTGTCAGTGGCAAGGCGCCATTTAGCCTGCGATTGGGTGCGCCGGAAGCGGTCAGCCTCGAGTTTAATGGCGATAGCGTCGATCTTTCCTCATTCCGTGCCGGTCGAGTGGCACGGGTGACCTTACCTCAGTAAGAAGCATGCATCAGGAATCTCCAATAATCCGACGTAAGTCGACCCAGATCATGGTGGGCAATGTGCCAGTTGGGGGCGACGCCCCCATCTCGGTGCAATCCATGACCAACACCCGCACCACAGATGTTGCGGCAACCGTTGCGCAGATCAATGCGATCGAGCGCGCCGGCGCCGACATTGTGCGAGTTTCCGTCCCCACTATGGAAGCCGCGGAAGCGTTCAAGCTGATCAAACAGCAGAGCAACATTCCGCTGGTGGCCGATATCCATTTTGATTACCGCATCGCCCTGAAAGTGGCGGAGTATGGTGTGGATTGTTTGCGGATCAACCCGGGCAATATCGGTCGGGAGGATCGGATCCGGGCGGTGGTTGATTGCGCGCGTGACAACAATATCCCGATCCGGATCGGCGTGAATGCCGGTTCGCTGGAGCGTGAGATCCAGGAAAAATACGGTGAGCCGACACCGGCGGCGCTGGTGGAATCCGCGATGCGACATGTGGACATTCTGGACCGACTGAACTTTGACCAGTTTAAGGTCAGTGTTAAGGCGTCCGATGTGTTCCTCGCTGTTGATGCGTACCGTGGCTTGGCCAAACAGATCGTCCAACCTTTGCACTTGGGGATCACCGAAGCGGGCGGCGCCCGTGCTGGCTCCGTTAAGTCTGCGATCGGCCTTGGCATGCTGTTGTCCGAGGGGATCGGCGATACGCTGCGCGTCTCGCTGGCTGCGGACCCGGTTGAAGAGGTCAAGGTCGGCTTTGATATCCTCAAGAGTTTGCGGATTCGCGCTCGCGGCATCAATTTTATCGCCTGCCCATCCTGCTCCCGCCAGGAGTTTGATGTGATCGGCACCGTCAATGCCCTAGAGCAACGGCTGGAAGATGTGATCACCCCGCTGGACGTGTCCATTATCGGCTGTGTGGTGAACGGACCCGGTGAAGCCTTGATCTCGGATCTTGGCTTGGCGGGCAGCAACCGTAAAAGCGGATTATACATCGGTGGCGAGCGCCAGAAGGAGCGGCTAGACAACAATGATCTGGTCGACCAACTGGAAGCCCGGATCCGATCCCAAGTCGCTCAGAAGCAGCAGCGTATTGACGTCAAGGAACAAGACGCCTAATTTCACCCCATTGCCCGGTGTTGAATGCTGGGCAGTGTTGGTCCCCCCTTCATTGTAACTTTCAGATCTAGACAGGTTTATTGTGGCAAAACAGATCCAAGCGATCCGCGGCATGAACGACTGCCTGCCCGCGGATACCGCGAAATGGCAGGTGGTTGAGTCCGCTCTGCGTCAACTGGTCGCCAGCTATGGCTATCAAGAGATCCGCACCCCTATCGTCGAGATGACGGGCTTGTTCAAGCGCGCCATCGGTGAAGTCACCGACATCGTCGAGAAAGAGATGTACACCTTTGAGGATCGCAATGGCGATTCCCTGACCTTGCGTCCGGAAGGCACGGCATCGACGGTTCGCGCCGGTAACCAACACGGCCTGCTGTACAACCAAGAGCAGCGCTTGTGGTACATGGGGCCAATGTTCCGCCATGAGCGTCCGCAAAAAGGGCGCTACCGTCAGTTCCACCAATTCGGTGTTGAAGTGTACGGTCTGGGCGGGCCGGACATCGACGCCGAAGTGCTGATGATGTCTGCCGCGTTATGGCGCCAGCTGGGCATGGCCGATCACGTCCGCCTCGAGCTCAACACCTTGGGCAACAGCGACGAGCGTGCGGCCTATAAGGACGCCTTGGTGGCGTTTTTGGAGCAGCATGTCGACCAGTTGGATGAAGACAGCCAGCGACGCCTGCACAGCAACCCACTGCGGGTGCTGGACTCCAAAGACGCCGGTGTTCAGGCCTTGTTGGCCGATGCGCCAACGCTGATGGAATACCTGGGTGACGAATCGAAGCAACATTTTGAAACTCTGTGTGAACTGTTGCACGCTGCAGGCATCGAATACACCGTAAACCCTCGCTTGGTACGTGGCCTCGATTATTATAATCGCACTGTATTTGAGTGGGTTACTGAAAGTCTTGGTTCGCAGGGCACCGTACTTGCCGGTGGTCGCTACGACAAACTGGTGGATCAACTGGGCGGCAAAGATACGCCGGCCGTTGGTTTTGCCATGGGGATCGAGCGCTTGGTGTTATTGCTGGATACCTTAGGTAAGTTCGATAACTTGCCGTCCGTGGCGGATGTTTATCTGTGTGCCATGGGCGACGGAGCTGTCGCGGCGGCACTGCAACTGGCGCAGGAGTTGCGTCAAAACGTGCCAGGCCTTAAGGTGATGACCCACTGTGGTGGCGGTAACTTCAAAAAACAAATGAAGCGCGCCGACAAGAGTGGAGCCGCTGTGGCTCTGATCTTGGGTGAAGATGAATTGAAACAAGGACTCGTGACGTTGAAACCGCTGCGCGGCGGTGAGCAGCGTCAATTGTCCAAGGACGCGCTGACCGAAGAGTTGGCTGCGTTGGCACAGTCTTAAGGGGACACGTGTGGAACTGTACAACACTGAAGAACAACAAGTAGAAGCGATCAAGAACTTCTGGAAAGAGTACGGCGTCTCCATCATTGGTGGTGCGGTATTGGGCTTAGGCGGTCTGTTTGGTTGGAATGCCTATCAGGATCACCAGGAAGGTCAGCGTGAAGCGGCTTCCGAAGCTTTCGCCCAACTGGTCGATAAGAGTGGCAGTGCTGTTGAGATGCAGGCGGCGGCGGAGGCCTTTCGCCAGTCCCACAGCAACGACGGTTATCAAGCCTTGACCGATCTGCTGCAGGCTCGAGCTCTGGTTGAGGCGGGCGATCTGGCACAAGCGGAAACCTTGCTGACTCAGGCCATTGCTAAGCTGGACACCGCGACCAAGCCTTTGGCCCAATTGCGTTTGGCTCGTGTGCAGTTGGCTCAGCAAAACCTGGATGGCGCCAGCGCCACCTTGGCCGGTATCAACAACGACGCCTTTGCGGCGCAGCGTGACGAGTTGCAGGGCGACCTGTACAAGCAACAAGGCGACGTTGCTGCAGCCCGGGAAGCGTATCAATCCGCCGTTGACGCAGGCGGGGCGATGAACAACCCTGCACTGCAGATGAAACTGGACGATCTGGCCCAAGCCAGTTAAGGGAGTACCGGTCATGTTGCTGGCAAGAAAAGGATGGCTGGCTGGCCTGCTGAGCGCGGTAGTGCTGGCAGGTTGTGCATCCAGTGATGACGAAGCTGAGGTGATCTCGCCGCTGCCGGAGCTGCAAAACCCGCTTGAGGCCACGGTGCTTTGGCAGGAGCGCGTCGGCAAAGGGGTTGAGGACTACTGGTCCTCACTCTCGCCGGCACTCGCTTACGACAAGTTGTTTGTTGCCGAGCGCTTTGGTGTCGTTAAGGCGTTGTCGCCGGAAGACGGCTCCGAGTTGTGGATCACCAATCTGCGCCGTGAGTTTGCTGAGGGCGCCTTGCAAAAGAACGACGGCGCTCGTCTATCCGGTGGCTTAGCCACTGGCTTTAACAAGGTGTTCGCTGGCAGCGAAAACGGCATGCTGTTCGCGTTGTCAGCGGATGATGGTGAGGTGGTTTGGCAGGCGCCAACCCGCGGTGAGGTCTTGGCCGATCCCGCCGTGATCGGGCGTATGGTGATCGTCAATACCGCGGCCGGTAAGGTGCAAGCCTTCGATGTCGATAGCGGCGAGTTTCAGTGGCAGATGGATCTGGTCATGCCACCGTTGTTGCTGCGTGGCAGCTCCGGCATTGCTCAATCACAAGGCGCAGCCCTGTTCGGGACGCCTGATGGTAAGGTCGGGGCTTTGTTCGCAGAGACCGGCGCCCCTATCTGGGAGGCGCGCCTAGCCGAAGCCACCGGTGCCAATGAGTTGGAGCGGGTGATCGACGTTGACGTTAAACCGCTGGTCCGGGGTGACAACCTCTACTCAGCGGCCTTTAATGGCAACCTGGCATCGATCGAGCTGCGCAGCGGTCGCGTGTTGTGGAGCCGTCAGTACTCCAGCTACACGCCGTTGGCCATTCAGGGTTTTGCGCTCTATATGACCGATTCCCGCGGCACCCTGTACTCCATTGACCGTCGTAACGGTTTGGAAAACTGGGCGAACAGCGCGCTGTCTGGGCGGATGCTGACGGGACCTCAGGTGATCGGCGATCATTTGGTCGTTGGCGACTTTGAAGGCTACCTGCATATCTTGGATCGCAGCACTGGGGAATTGTTGGGCTACACTCGGATCGATTCCAGTGGCTTGTACACACAACCCATGCGCGACGGGGATACGTTATACCTGCAAAGCCGCTCGGGGCGGATTGCTGCGGTGACAATCCCTTAAACTCCCTGTACACTACGACGCCCCCGAACAATCGGGGGCGTTTTTGTTAGATTAATTGAGGTATCGATAGCATGATCCCAGTGGTTGCCCTGGTCGGACGCCCAAATGTGGGGAAGTCCACCCTGTTTAACCGCCTAACCGGCACCCGTGACGCTCTGGTGGCGGACTTCCCCGGTTTGACGCGCGATCGGAAGTACGGTCAGGCCAATTTGGCCGGGCACGACTTTATTGTTGTCGATACCGGTGGTATCGATGGCACCGAAGAGGGCATCGAAACCAAGATGGCAGAGCAGTCGCTGATGGCCATCGAAGAGGCCGATGTCGTGCTGTTTATGGTGGATGCGCGCGCAGGCCTGACTGCGGCCGATGAGGCCATTGCGTCACACCTGCGTACGCGCCAAAAAACGACCTTGTTGGTTGCCAACAAGACCGATGGCATCGATGCGGATGCGGCGGTCGGCGAGTTTTATAAGCTGGGTCATGGTGATATTCATCAGATCGCAGCGGCGCAGAACCGTGGCGTGACCAGCCTGATCCACTACGCTTTGGCGCCGTTCGCTGAAGAGTTTGAGAAAGAGCACGGCGACGCGCCGGAAGAGATCGACGAGTGGGCAGAAGAAGCGGAAGCGGAACTGCCGACGGAGGAGACCGCCGAAGAGGAAGCGGAGCGTCTGCGCAATCAGCCGATCAAGCTGGCCATTATTGGTCGCCCGAACGTGGGCAAGTCTACGCTGACCAACCGTATTTTGGGTGAAGAGCGGGTGGTGGTGTATGACATGCCAGGCTCAACCCGCGACTCTATCTACATTCCGATGGAGCGGGATGAGCGAGAATACGTGTTGATCGACACCGCTGGCGTGCGTCGTCGTAAGAACATGATCGAGGCGGTCGAGAAGTTCTCGGTGATCAAATCGCTGCAAGCCATTGAAGACGCCAACGTGGTGCTGCTGGTCGTCGATGCTCGAACCGGGATCTCCGATCAGGATCTGTCGTTGCTGGGCTTTGCCCTTAACGCGGGCCGGGCCATCGTGTTGGCGGTCAACAAGTGGGACGGTCTGGATACCGAGGTGAAAGAGGAAGTGAAGCGTGAGCTGGATCGTCGCTTAGGCTTTGTTGATTTTGCCCGTTTGCACTTTATCTCCGCGTTGCACGGCACCGGTGTGGGTCACCTGTTCGAATCCGTTCAGGAAGCGTATGATTCGGCCACCAAGCGCTCCTCGACCGCGATGCTGACCCGCATCATGCAGATGGCGCAGGACGACCACCAGCCGCCTATGGTGCGTGGTCGCCGGGTGAAGCTGAAGTACGCGCACGCTGGGGGTTACAATCCACCTATCGTGGTGGTGCACGGCAACCAGGTGCGGGATCTGCCGGATTCCTATAAGCGTTACCTGATGAACTACTATCGCCGAGCCTTGCAGGTGATGGGAACGCCGATCAAGGTGTTGTTCCAGGAAGGTGCCAACCCATTTGAAGGTAAGCGTGAGAAGCTGACTCCGTTGCAGCAGCGTAAACGTCGCCAGGTGCTAAACCACATTAAGAATCGTGGTGGCAAGTAACCGAACAGAGGAGGGAGCCGAAAGGCTCCTTTTTTTTGCTTAAAATCCAGGAGATACGAGTCGTCGCTGCTAGATATATCTGGAGGCCGCGTAAGAGATCGGCGTGTGTTGCCTGTCGGCTTTGACGCTTCTTTGTTCACTCAGTTGTGAACAGAGTGAGACTAAATGTGGGTGTTTTCTCGGCAAATTGCATAAACAGTCAGGCAGAGTGCGCAAAATAGCGCTGAATGTGGTTCTTTTTCGGTTTTTTACTTAGTCATGCCGTATCGATACGCCGTAACTGGTTGTTTAATTAACATTTTCCTCCCTTTATCGGCAATAATTCCTAGGTACAATCCCCCTTCTGAGTTGTTTAACCGCAAGAGAAAGAGATGCTGTCCAGTTCCCCGGAGACAGTCCAACGCTGGCTTAACTACCTGCCGGAAAAAGCGATCCTCCATCGTGGTCGCCACGTACTAAATTGCAACGAAGCGGCCCAGCAAGCGCTGGCCGATCCTGCGATCCGGCAAGCTCTGTCTCGCTGTGTCGGTACCAAGCGAGAGTTGGTTGTTGGTCACGACAAGGTGCCGTGGTGCCTGTCGACCAGCGCCATGGCGCCAGATAACACTCAATTGACCTTGCTGTTTCCCGCTGCGCATCACGAGTTGCAGGATCTGGTGGGACGTTTACCCGTCGCGCTGGTGGTGCATCGTTGGTTTAAGCCGCTGTACACCAACCAAGCCTTTGCCGATCTGTTCCAATTTGAATCGACCGATGATGTGTTGGCGCTGCCGTCGCTGCGCGCCGTGATCGGCGAGGAGCACTGGCCGATGGCGCAGCAGAACTACCAAACCCTGATGGATGCCGGCAAGCTGGACACGATCCAAATTGAAGATCATCAGTCGGTAACGGGCGAGCGCCTGCAAGCCCAGCTGGTGGATTTTGTACTGAGCTGGGATGGTGAGCCCGCAGTGTGCACCCTAGTCAGTAATGTGTCGCGCCAGCAAGCGAAGATAGAGCGTTATAAGCGTTTGGCGCTGACAGACTCGCTGACGGGACTCGGCAATCGCCGTCGTTTCTTTGAGAGCAGTAGCACGTTTATCCAGCGGGCCAGCTCGCAAGGAGAGACGCTGATGTTGCTGGTGCTGGATGTGGACCATTTTAAGGCGATCAATGATCGCTATGGCCACCCGGTTGGCGATGGTGTGTTAAAGCATCTGGCGAATTGCTTGATCGACTGTGTCGACAGCGAAGCCCTGGTGGCGCGGATCGGTGGCGAGGAGTTCGCCTTGCTGATGCCGGCGCCGTCGATGAGTCTATTGCAGAATCGCGCGCAAGAGATCAAAGAACAGCTATGTGAACAGCCTTATATCAGCGATATGGGTGAGCGGATCGCGATCAAGGTGTCCATCGGTGCGACCCGTTGGAGCAGCGGCGATGACTCGCTGGAGCAGATGTATCAACGCGCCGATCAGGCGCTGTATCAGGCGAAGCAGTCGGGTCGCGATCGCGCCGTTTGTCAGCTGTGATCGAGTCGGTGTCGGCGCCAGCTGATCGCTATCGCGTTCATCACGGCTAAACGAGCGGGGCTTGACTATTCTTGTCTCTCGGGGCAGCCCAGCATTGGCTGGGCTGCAAATGTGGTTGCGCTCCCCGGGGGGCCTATGAATACGTTGGATCCAAACCTCATCTCTGAGTTTCGCTCGGTATTGGCCGGGCCGGTGTTCACGCCGGACAATGACGCTTACAACGCGGTTCGACAGTTATGGAATGCCACGGCGGACAAACACCCAGCCTTGATCGTTCAATGCTGGGATCGCGGCGATGTGATCGCCGCACTCAAGTTTGCACGGCAACACCAATTGGAGATCGCCGTGCGAGGCGCGGGTCATAACATCGCGGGCAATGCCAGTTGCGATGGCGGGCTGATGATCGATCTGTCGAACATGCAGGGGATCGAGCTCGATCAGGCGGCCGAGCGAGTCTATGTCCAGCCCGGCGTGATCCTCGAGCAGTTGGACGCTGCGACCCAAGCCCACGGCTTGGCGGTCCCTATCGGGATCAACTCCACCACGGGGATCGCAGGGCTCACCCTCGGTGGCGGTTTTGGTTGGTTGACGCGGCAATACGGCATGACGGTGGACTCGCTGGTCGGGGTGGAGTTGATCACCGTCGACGGCGAGATCCTCTACGCCAACGAAGCGGAAAACGACGAGCTATTTTGGGCATTGCGGGGCGGTGGCGGCAATTTCGGTATCGTCACCCGGTTCGATTTCTCTCTGGTTTCGGTTGGGCCGGACGTCTTGGCGGGTTTGATGGTGTTTCCGCTGGCCCAGGCTGACGCAGTGCTGAAGCGCTATGCCGAGTGGATCCTGACCACCCCCTTAACCTTTAACGCTTGGGTGGTGTTGCGCGCGGCCCCGCCGCTGCCCTTCCTCGATGCGTCACTGCATGGCACGCCGGTTGCGGTGATCCCGATCTGCCACACCGGCGATCTCGCTTCCGGTGAAAAGCTGGTTGATACCCTGCGTAGCTTCGGTGAGCCTGTTGGTGAGCACATCGGAGTGATGCCGTTTGTGGACTGGCAACAGGCGTTCGATCCCATGCTCACTGCCGGTGCCCGCAATTATTGGAAAACCCATAACTTCACCCAGCTCAGCCCTGAGCTGTTGCAGTTGGCGGTGGACTTTGCCGATCAGCAGCCTGGGCCCGAGTGTGAGGTGTTCTTTGCCTGCATTGCCGGAGTCAGCAATGAGGTTGCGCCCGAGGCGATGGCGTGGCAGGCCAGGGACGCCAAGTTTGTGATGAATATCCATGCTCGCTGGCAGGATATCCATGATGACGGCAGCCATATCGACTGGGCCCGCGCCTTGTTTAATGCCGCTCAGCCGTATGCTTCAGCCGGTGCTTATGTGAACTTTATGACGGAGGAGGAGGGCGGTCGGATCGAGTCGGCCTATGCCGATAATTATCAGCGCTTGGTGGCGGTGAAGCAGGCGTACGATCCCGACAATCTGCTCCACTTCAATCAGAACATCAAGCCGGATTAATTCGGCGGGGCGTGCGGCTGAACGTGCGCCATTGAACGCGAAAAGCCCGAACGCCACAGTGTTCGGGCTTTTTCTTCGTGCTGTGTCTTCGGTCTTGGTGGCCAAGGGAAAGGCGGCAGGTTACTCGCTCTTGCTCTGGACCGTCACATCCAGCGTGCCTTGATGCAATCTGGCCTGGAGCCGTTGGCCGGGCTGCACCTGTTGGGCGCTCTTCACTGCGGTGCCATCCTCGGTCTGTAGAATGCTGTAACCGCGCGACAGCACGGCGAGTGGGCTGACCGCCTCCAGTGCTGCAGTCACGCCCTGCAGGCGCATCTGAGCCTGCGTTAGCTGGGTATCTTTGGCACGCTGTAGGCGGCGCTGTAGATCGGTCAGCGATTGGCGGTATTGCGGCAGGCGCAGGGCGGGATCTTGCCGCTCCAGTCGGTGAGTCAATTGCCGCTGGCGTTGCTCGGCGGCACTGAGCGTGCGGTGCAGCGCATTGTCCAGTCGTAGGCTTAACTCATCCAACTGCTGGCTGTGGGTGGCCAGTTGCGCTCTAGGGTGGCTGGCGTTAAGTCGGGCATTGAGCAGCGCCAGACGCCCGCGCTGGTGTTGCAGTTGCGCTTCGCAGGCCCGCTGTAGCCGCTGACGTTGCTGCATCAACTGCTGCTGGTGATGACTGCTGTCGCGGGAGAGCACCTCGGCCGCCGCCGACGGGGTCGGGGCGCGCAAGTCGGCGACATAATCTGAAATGGTGGTATCCACTTCGTGACCGACGGCACTGACGATGGGCAGGCGCGCCTCATAGATGGTGCGGGCCAGTCGCTCATCGTTAAAGCACCAGAGATCCTCCAGGGAGCCGCCGCCGCGGGTCAGCAGCAGGCAATCGACTTCGTCGCGCTCGTCGGCGGTTTCAATCATCTGGATCAAATTAGCGACCGCGTCTGCGCCCTGCACCAAGGAGGGGTAGATGATCACCTCCAGGGTGGGATCGCGCCGGCCCAGCACCGACAGGACATCGCGAACGGCGGCGCCGGAGGGAGAGGTGATCACCCCCAGTTTGCGGATGCTGTCGGGCAAAGGTTGTTTGGCCTCGGTGGAAAATAATCCTTCCGCTGCCAACTGCATCTTCAACGCCTCAAAGCGTTGCTGCAGCATGCCGTCGCCGGCCAGTTGCATCGACTCGACGATGATCTGAATATCGCCGCGGGGTTCGTACAGGGTCACGTTGGCGCGCACCAGCACCTGCATGCCGTGCTCTGGGCGGAAGGTCACGCGTGACGCACGGCCACGGAACATGGCACAGCGGATCTGGCTGCGCTCATCTTTGAGGGTAAAATAGAGATGACCCGAGGCGGGCGTTGCTAAGTTGCTGATCTCACCGGATAGCCAGATCCGGCCTAAATGTTGTTCAAGTTGGGCTTTGACCTGCCGGTTCAAGGCAGACACTGTAAAGATCTGTTGGCTCAAAAGAGGGGATCCGCGGTAAAAAACGAGAGATTGATCCGCTATTAGTACCAAGTTCCGATTGTCGGGGCAAGGTTCCCCCGCTATAATCCGTCCGCAATATTTCTCACGCCAAAACCCTACTTTAGGTGGAATGTTGCCATGCTAAGAATCAAGCAAGAAGCCCTGACGTTCGACGACGTACTGCTCGTCCCTGCCCACTCGACCGTTCTGCCTAATACCGCCGATCTCGGCACCCAGCTGACCAAAAAGATCCGCCTGAACATCCCTCTGCTGTCCGCTGCGATGGACACCGTCACCGAAGCGCGTCTGGCCATCGCCATGGCGCAGGAAGGTGGCATCGGTTTCATTCATAAAAACATGAGCATCGAGCAGCAAGCCGAAGAAGTTCGCAAGGTGAAAAAATACGAAGCCGGTGTGGTGCAAGATCCAGTAACGGTGAAGCCTAACGCGACCATGCGCACCCTGCGCGAGATGAAAGATCAGCACGGCTTTGCCGGTTTCCCAGTGGTGACCGACGAAAATGAGTTGATCGGGATCATCACCGGTCGTGATGTGCGCTTCGTGACCAACCCGGACGCCACCGTGACCGAGATGATGACGCCGAAAGAGCGTCTGGTAACCATCGAAGAAGGCGCCCCGCTGACCGACGCACAGGCCCTGATGCACAAAAACCGCATAGAGAAAGTCCTGGTAGTGGACGCCGAGCACAAGCTCAAAGGCATGATCACCGTAAAAGATTTTAAGAAAGCCGAGCAGAAGCCGAACGCCTGTAAAGATGAGCTGGGCCGTCTGCGCGTCGGTGCTGCGGTGGGCGCTGGCGGTGGCAACGAAGAGCGCGTTGCCGCTCTGGTTGCTGCCGGTGTGGATGTGGTGCTGATCGATTCCTCTCACGGCCACTCCGAAGGCGTACTGCAGCGCATCCGCGAAACCCGCGCGGCGTTCCCGGACGTACAGATCATCGGTGGTAACGTGGCCACGGCGGCCGGCGCCAAAGCGCTGATCGAAGCCGGTGTCGACGCGGTGAAAGTGGGCATCGGCCCAGGCTCCATCTGTACCACTCGTATCGTGACCGGTGTTGGTGTGCCGCAGATCACCGCGGTTAACGAAGCCGCTTCCGTGGCCGACGAGTATGGCATTCCGGTGATCGCCGATGGTGGCATTCGCTTCTCCGGTGACATCGCCAAGTCGTTGGCAGCGGGCGCGTCCTGCATCATGGCCGGTGGCATGTTCGCCGGTACCGAAGAAGCCCCGGGTGAAACCGAGCTGTATCAAGGTCGTGCCTTTAAGTCCTACCGTGGTATGGGCTCTTTGGCGGCGATGAGCAAAGGCTCCTCCGACCGTTACTTCCAATCCGACAACGCGGCGGACAAGATGGTACCGGAAGGCATCGAAGGGCGTATTCCTTACAAAGGTCACCTCAAAGAGATCATCCACCAGCAGATGGGCGGCCTGCGCTCCTGCATGGGTCTGACCGGTTGTGCCACCATTGAGAAGTTGCGCACCGAAGCGGAATTTGTTCGTATCTCTGGCGCCGGCATCAAGGAAAGCCACGTCCACGACGTGACCATCACCAAAGAAGCGCCAAACTACCGCCTGGGCTAAGACCAAACCCTACTAGGCAAGCTGCGCAATCCGCAGCTTGCCGATTTGATCCCCAGGCTCCGATCCTGAGGACTTACCCATTACAAAGAGAAACAAAGCTCATGAGCAATATCCATGACCACCGTATTCTGATCCTCGATTTTGGCTCTCAGTACACCCAACTTGTTGCCCGCCGTACCCGTGAGATCGGTGTGTACTGCGAACTGTGGGGCTGGGACGTCTCTGAGGAGAAGATCCGCGAATTCAACCCAACCGGGATCATCCTGTCCGGTGGCCCGGAATCCGTCGCGGAAGCCAACTCGCCACGCGCGCCAGAGTACGTGTTCAACGCCGGTGTGCCGGTGCTGGGTGTCTGCTACGGCATGCAAACCATGGCCGAGCAGCTGGGCGGCAAGGTATCCTGCTCTGATAAGAAAGAGTTTGGTTACGCTCAGGTGGAAGTGCTGGAAGCCACCAAGCTGTTTGAAAACATCGAAGACGCCATTGCCGAAGACGGCAACGCGCTGCTGGATGTGTGGATGAGCCACGGCGACAAAGTCACCGCCATCCCAGAAGGCTTCATCAAAGTCGCTCAGACTGAGACCTGTCCTTTTGCCGCCATGGCCGACGAGTCCCGCCAGTTCTACGGCGTGCAGTTCCACCCGGAAGTGACCCACACCAAGCAGGGCAAGCGCATGTTGGAGCACTTCGTGCTGAACATCTGTGGTTGCGAAGCCAAGTGGACCTCCGGCGCCATCATCGAAGACGCCATCGAGCGCATCAAAGCCAAAGTCGGCGACGACAAGGTGATCCTGGGCCTGTCCGGCGGCGTTGACTCTTCCGTCGTGGCCATGCTGCTGCATCGCGCCATTGGCGACAAGCTGACCTGTGTGTTTGTCGACAACGGCCTGCTGCGTCTCAATGAAGGCGATCAGGTGATGGAGATGTTTGGCGATCACTTCGGTCTTAACATCGTCCGCGTTGACGCCGAAGAGCGCTTCTTGACCGCATTGGCGGGCGAGAACGATCCGGAAGCCAAGCGCAAGATCATCGGCCACACCTTCATCGAGATCTTCGACCAAGAAGCCTCCCGCATCGAAGACGTGAAATGGTTGGCGCAGGGCACCATCTACCCGGACGTGATCGAATCCGCTGGCGCCGCCACTGGCAAAGCCCACGTGATCAAGTCCCACCACAACGTCGGCGGCCTGCCGGAAGACATGGAGCTGGGGCTGGTTGAACCGCTGACCGAGCTGTTCAAAGACGAAGTACGTAAGATCGGCCTGGAGCTGGGTCTGCCGTACAACATGCTGTACCGCCACCCGTTCCCGGGACCGGGTCTGGGCGTGCGCGTTCTGGGTGAAGTGAAGAAAGAGTACTGCGACTTGCTGCGCCGTGCCGACGCCATCTTCATCGAAGAGCTGCACAAGGCCGATCTGTACGACAAGACCTCTCAGGCCTTCGTTGTCTTCCTGCCAGTGCGCTCCGTGGGCGTGATGGGCGACGGTCGTAAGTACGACTGGGTTGTCTCTTTGCGTGCCGTTGAGACCATCGACTTCATGACCGCCGTCTGGGCTCAACTGCCTTACGACTTCCTGGGTAAGGTGTCCAACCGCATTATCAACGAGATCGATGGCATTTCCCGTGTGGTTTACGACATCTCCGGTAAGCCGCCGGCCACCATCGAGTGGGAATAAGCTCTGACTCGGTGTCTGTCTGCTGACTCAGACGTGAGTCGATGACCGCAGCGCGAGAAAAAAGCCCGAAGGAGCTCTCCTTTGGGCTTTTTTGCATTTTGTAGACCAGTATTGGGTTTCATGCTATCCGCACTGGCATTAGGCTCTGGCGTCATCTGACGCCGGCTCTGGGCGATAGTTGTGGCGGGGAAGGGGGGGTCAATCCGCTTTGCCCCTTTGGGTTTACAGAGCGTCTCTATTGTCGTCTTTCTCCAGTGCTTTGATTAACAACTGACGATCTTCGTCACTTAAAGTCTCATATTCATGAGAGCTACTTGGTGGCATCTCATGAAGCTTTATCCGCCTAGCGATAGCACTTCCGTCACTTGTGGTGAAGTGTGGGCTTTTTACCTCGTATGTTCTCATGGCATCTAAATCATCAAGAGGTAATTGGATCGGTTTTGTGTCAATGTGACATCGGCCGCAAAAGGTGATTAGTTTCTGCATTACCTGTTTTTCTTTTATGGCCGCTCTCTCAAAGCTACTGTAATCCACAATGATGGGGTCTTTTATCCTCTCAATTGTTGCCAGCTCTTGGTTCTCTATTTTGTTTATGTCAGAGCCAGAGGTTGGAGAAAGAACCTGCTTTATTTTTTGGTTTCTAAGAGATGGTTTTTTCTCTAGTAAGGCAGCGTCCAGTTGGTCGCTAGAAAACAAGAGGTCTTGCAGCTCTTGTTTTGACATTTGAGAGCTAAAGTCATCGTAGCAGTTATGAATGCCAAACCTTTCTATTTCATTTATGGCCTCTTCGGGGGTTAGTTTTCTTATTAATGGCCTTTTGTTAGCGGGGTTGCCACTGTTAAAAATAATGTCACCATTGGAACCTAGTTGATTTCTAATTCCACCCGTTATATTTTCTTGCGTTGCCATTCTGGTAAAGATGATACTTCCATTTGCTGTGAAGGGAAGAAAGGTGATGTAATTAGGGTCTTGATTGATTTTCTCTATGTCATCAACCGTAATATGGCTGTTTACGGTACGCTGTTCTATGATAGAGCGAGGCAATGCATTCGTGGTAACAGTTAATAAATCTTGCTGCGGAAGGTAGGCTGAAATACTCGAAGAGGGATAGGCAAAGCCATGTTTAGGGTAGTTTTCTGTGACCCTAGCTAAAAGCTTTGATTTATGATCTTCTCCTCCTGCTTCTCCAAACTGCGTTAAGTAAAACACCAACTTTTGACATTCTACATCGTTCTGACAGATTTGATTGCAAACTTTCTTTACCGCATAGCCACGGTTGCTCAGGCGTACATCTAGATCAAATCGAGTCACACTTGTTGGGTACTTGGTCTCCATTGATTGAGGACCGTTGGTGCCGTGAACATAGTCGTATAGGTTTTTGTTTTCTTTTTCTAAGGTAGCTTTTTCGTCTACGCTTTTACGAAAGAAAGTGCTAAATGAAGGACTGTCGGTTGTGGTCCATGGAAATTTAGGGAAAATGGGCGCCATGGCATTTTGGTGACAAGTCATGCAAACGGCTTCGTTTACATGTTTTGCTTTGGCAACTTTATTTGGAGCAACACCAGTTATCACTTTGGCGACATAGCGTTCTAATTCATCTGAATACACTAAGGCTTCAATTTGTTCACTATTTGGTGTATAGCCAATATATAGCTTGCTGATCTTAATTTTAGAGTCTTTGGAGGGTAGGTTACTGAAGCTAACAGCTTGCCTTAGGTGTTTTGCACTGTCGAATTGTGATTCTAAAGAGCGGCCGTCGTTGGCGACTCTTAAAATGTTAGCTTTGCTGTTGTATTGTTTTTCATACTCGGCGCGCAACAGTTCGATGATTTCACTAAAATTACTAAAACTCTTGTCTTGTAAGCTTGTTTCGAACCACAGATGATCGACTCGATCTGCATTTGAGGCATGTGAACAGACAGAGACCATTAACACGATGTAGAGAATTAATAAATTTTTCATCGAACCTCAAATACGTAAAAGGATGTTCCATTTAGGCAATTAGGGTAATCATAGCCCACAAGTAGCTGATGGGAGCGTCTTCGTTTGCAGAATGTATGGTCCCGTGCAGCGCTGTGGTACACAGGCACAATACGGTACGGTTTGGGTGTCAGGGGGCAGTGTCTGAGGTCTCCCGACAAAATGGAATACCAACTTCCTATTCGCATTGGCGACGGCAACCAGAAAAGCTTCGCTTCTTTGGACTACCCAATTGCGGCCGGCTGGAGCTTATCCTGCTTGCACACCAGTACCAGCTAAGGTCGGCGTCCTGCTTCCGTTGGCCTTTCTGGCCATTCTAAATAACTGTTCCGAAATGTAGATCACTGAGTTCTCAGATTTGGAGGGAACTCGGCTTCCAAAGTGCGATCTGATCAATCGCCAAACCAACCAGGCCGACAAGGAAGCCGAGCCCAATGATGC